>JAEUNB010000316.1 GCA_016790625.1 Betaproteobacteria bacterium
CAAATCGGCGCGAAAGAATGCCTCCGCTTCCACGACACGCCGGCGGCGGTCTTCATCCAGCGCCTTGCCCTCGTCATCCTTTCCGCTGGCGAGCCAGCGCTGGTATTTGGCCAGCGTTTCCTGCATGCGGGCCATCGACTTCGGTCGCGCCGCATAGGTGCGCTCGAGAATGTCGGTGCGTGTGTCGCGATGGGCAATCACCTCGGCGCCGGGCCACAGCTCGCGGTATACGGCATTGCCGCCGTGATGGTCATCGTGCCAATGCGTATTGACGATGTAGCGCACCGGCAGCGTGGTGAGCTTCTTCACCTCGGCGGCCATCAGCCGGCCGGTTTCGGCAAAGATGCCGGTATCGACCACCACCACGTCGTGCTCGTTGATGATGAACAGGGAGTTTCCCTCGATCGGGTTTTCCAGCGGATTGCGCCAGACAAAGGCATGTACGCCATCGGCCAGCTTCACTACGTCGTAAGCCTTGCCGCGTGGCGTGTCCTGTGCCCGCGCGGGCAGCGCCAGCCATCCCGCCAGCGACAGCAGCACGACGGCGATTGCCGATCTGCCTGGCGCGAGCAGGTGTGCACGAACTGTGATCATTCAACCGCTCCTCCGTGGGGACTGCAGCGACGATACACAAAAACTCCGGCACCGATTGTCTCGCTGTGTGGCGGCATGTGTCCGGCTACCGGCAACTGCGATAATCAAGTAGTCATTTCATTTCGGGAGCGATTGGCATGCTGAAAATCTGGGGACGGCTTACTTCCGTCAACGTGCAGAAAGTCGTCTGGTGCGTGGATGAGCTGGGCATTGCCTATGAGCGTGTCGATGCCGGCCGCGATTTCGGTATTGTTGGCACGCCCGAATACCTCGCAAAAAATCCCAACGGCCTGATTCCGGTGATCGAGGATGATGGATTTGTGCTGTGGGAATCGAATGCCATCGTGCGTTACCTGGCGGCGAAATACGGCATGGGCACGCTGTGCCCGACCGATGCACGTGCCCGTGCCGACGCGGATCGGTGGATGGACTGGCAGACCACGACCTTCAATCCCGCCATCGCGCCGGCGTTCTGGCACCTGATCCGCTTCGCACCGGACAAGCGCGATGACACCGTGATCGAAAATGCGCGCGTGACGGCGGAGAAGCACCTGGCGCTGCTCGACGCGCATCTGGCCGCGCACCAGTTCGTTATCGGCGACACGTTTACCATGGGCGACATCCCGCTCGCCTGCTCAGTCAACCGCTGGTACAAGCTGCCGCTGGCGCATGCACCGCACGCGAACGTGGAGCGCTGGTATTACGCGTTGTGCGAGCGCAAGAGCTCGCAACAAGTGGTGACGCGGGTCGTGGAATGAGGTTGTGTCTGACGCCTGGTGTCAGCGCATTCTGAATTTTTGAAAGGCCGTGCCACAAGCGGATTGATTGAGCGTATCGTTTTCCTTCGACCGGCGTTCCAAAACGTCGTTATCGACAACATACCGCAAGGAGACATCATGGGTCTGATGAGTTTTATGAAGGACGCCGGACAAAAATTGTTCGGCCACAAGGATGCCGAGACCGCAAGCAAGGCTGCGGAAGCCGCTCCCGACAACGAGGCCGCCAAGGCAAAATCGGAGGAGCTCAATGCCGCCGCGGCCAGGGCAATCGTCGATTACATCCACGCGCAAAATCTGGATGCGCGCGCGCTGGATGTGATGTTCGATGGCGCGACGGCAACCGTGAATGTTTACGGCGTGGCAGCCGATCAGGCGACCAAGGAAAAAATCCTGCTGTGCTGCGGCAATGTCACCGGCGTCTCGGCGGTCAACGATCGCATGGAAGTTGATGATCCGAAGCCGGAAGCGCAATGGCATGAGGTGGTGAGCGGTGACAATCTTTCCAAGATCGCGAAGAAGTTCTATGGCGATCCGAACAAGTATCCGGTGATTTTCGAGGCTAACAAGCCGATGCTCACGCATCCGGACAAGATTTATCCGGGACAGAAACTGCGTATTCCGCCGCTGTAGTCGATGCGCCTTTGCGGCACGCGATGTGCCGACATAAACCATCAAAACTCCAGTATTGGTGCGGTTTTCAGGCCGAAAATGCCCGGGAAGGTGCGCCAATGCTGGAGTTTCTCTAGTCGATATTCGCTGTCTCCACCGCAAGCAGTGGCATGATCGCAGCACCGCCCTCGGCCAACCGCTTCACCAGTAGCTTGAAGATATCGGCATCGAACTCGACCTCAGCGCGCGCGGCGGCGAGTTCGTAAGCATCGGCCTCGCTGCGTGCGCAACCCAGATAACGCCACTGGTTGAACACATGCACGCGTTCCCAGCCGTGATCCGGGTGCACCTCACGTATCGCCACCGCGCCGGCGAAGGGCCATGTCGGAAAGCGATGCGGCTGCAAGGCGATGGCGAGACGCGCATTGTGCGTGGCCAGCGTCTCGGCACCCACGCAGCAGCCGAGGCAGCGGCGGATCTGGCGTGCGAAGCATGGCGCGCCTTCTGCAAGACCGCCGGCCTCGACACCCAGCGCTTTCCAGCAGAGGCCATGCTCGGCGGCGAGACGCGTCAGCATCTCACGTGCACGCGGCCGCGCGGCGAATGGACCGAACAGCGCATTTGCATTTTCCAGATCGGCATCGTCGAAGGCGATGATCTCCGCCGGCCGGCTCAGGTCGGCCAGCCGCACGAATACCAGCTGCGCGTTGCGCCTCAAGCGCAGGTTTCGTAACGGCTTCGAGCTTTTGATCAGCTGAGACTCACGCAGCAGCGCACCGAACTCGCCTGCGGTTTCTTCAAAGTCGATGCGGCGTAGTTCCAGCGACAGGCGCAGATCGTTGGACTGGCGATGATCGCTGGAGAAATGCGAACGCACCCGGTCGCGCAGGTTGACGCTCTTGCCGATGTAGATCGGCAGGTCGTTGACGCCGTAAAACACATACACGCCCGGCCCATCAGGGATCGCCTTCAACGCGTCGGCGTCGAGCTGCGGTGGCAGGCTGGGCATTTTCAACAGCGAACGTGTCGCCGCCATTACCGTCTCCGCGGCATGATCTCGCGCCACCACAGACAGGAACTGCCACGCCAGTCGCGCATCGCCCAGTGCGCGGTGGCGACCCTCGGCGGCAAGGCGGTGACGTTCGATCAATGAATCGAGGTTGTGCTGCACATACTCGGGATAGAGCTTTCGCGACAGGCGCACTGTGCACAGCACATCGGCAGTGAACGGCCGCCCCAGGCGGCGAAACGCGTTCTTGATAAAGCCATAGTCGAAGCGCGCGTTGTGCGCAACGAACAGGCGATCCTGCAGGCGCGCGAAAACCTCTTCAGCCAGCTCGGCGAAGGTCGGCGCATCGCGCACCATGTCATCGGTGATGCCAGTCAGTGCCTGGATCTCGGGCGGGATCACACATTGCGGATTGACCAGCGACGACCATTCCTCCACCACGTGACCGTGATCGATCAATACGATGCCGATTTCGGTAATCGCGTCCGCCGTGGCGGCGGTGCCGGTGGTTTCCAGGTCGACCACGGCAATGCGCTCGTGCAGGAAGGGCAAGCCGGCCGGCGTGGCGGAATGGACACTCATGGCAGCAGTCTAGCGGTTCGTGCCTGACACGAACTGGCAAGTTGCGTGTGCGGGTGGCCGGTTACAATCCTGCCAAGGTTCGCTACGCGAACACCTGTTTTGAAGTCGTCTGAAATCATTTCGGAGAAACCATGAAGATCACCCCGCTGTTGCGCGGCGTCCTCGCCGCATCCCTGGTCGCCGGGCTGTCGACAGGCGCTGCACTGGCCGCATCTGCCGCTGCGCCTGCAGCCAAAACTGCGCCCAAGGCTGCCAAGAAATACACCATCGAGCAATTCTTCGCCACCAAGCGCATTGGCGGCGCATCATTCTCGGCCGACGAGAAGCGCATCATGTTTCACAGCGATGAATCCGGTACCTACAACGCCTATTCGATCGCGGTGGGTGGTGGCAAGGCCGAGGCGCTGACCAACTCGACCAAGGACTCGACTTTCTCCGTTTCGTATTTCCCCGGCGATGATCGCATCCTGTTCACCCGCGACAGCGGCGGCGACGAGAACAATCACCTTTTCGTGCGCGAACTCGACGGCAAGGAAAAGGATCTGACGCCCGGCGACAAGCTCAAGGCCGCTTTCCAGGGCTGGCATCCCGATGGCAACGCGTTTTATGTCCGGACCAACGAGCGCGACCCCAAGTTCTTCGATCTTTACCGCTACGACGCAAAGACCTACGAGCGGAAGATGCTGTACAAGAATGAGAAGGCGTATGAGATCGGTGCGCTGAGCCGCGACGAAAAGTGGATCGCGCTCAACAAGACCAACACCACCATCGACACCGATGTGTACCTGCACGATGTGGTCAAAAACGAAACCAAACATCTGACGCCGCACACCGGCTCGGTGAAATCCGAAGCCGAAACTTTCGATCCGGCCAGCAAACGCCTGTTCTTCGTCACAGATGAGGGCAGTGAGTTCCAGCGCATCAAGACCTACGACCTCGCTACCGGGCAAATGAAGGAGCATGAAAAGGCCAACTGGGATATTGCCAGTACCTATTTTTCGCGTGACGGCCGTTTCCGCGTGACCGCTATTAACGAGGACGGCAGCACCGTGATCCGTGTGGTGGAGGGCGATGCAGAAAAGCCGGTGGTGCTGCCCAAGCTGCCCGGCGGTGCGATCCGTGGCGTCACATTCTCGAAGTCCGGCACGAAGATGGCGTTCTACCTCAATGGCGATCGCGCGCCTTCGAACCTGTACAGCTACGATCTCAAAACCAAGAAGCTGACGCAACTCACCCAAAGCCTGTCCAAGGACGTGAACCCGAACGATCTGGTGGAAGCGGAAGTGGTGCGCTTCAAGTCGTTCGACGGCATGGTCATTCCTTCGATCTACTACAAGCCGCATGGCGCTTCGGCCAGCAACAAGGTGCCGGCGATCGTGTTTGTGCACGGCGGCCCCGGTGGACAAACCACGCGCGGCTATAGCTCGATCATGCAGTACCTCGCCAATAACGGCTACGCGGTGCTGGGCATCAACAATCGCGGCAGCTCGGGCTACGGCAAGACCTTCTTCGCCGCCGACGACAAGAAACACGGCCGCGAGCCGCTGTGGGACTGCATCGAAGCCAAGACCTATCTCGCCAGCCTGGGCTATATCGATCCCGAGCGCATCGCCATCATGGGCGGCAGCTACGGCGGCTACATGACGCTGGCAGCGATGGCGTTCCGCCCCGAGGCATTCAAGGTCGGCGTCAACATCTTTGGTGTGTCCAACTGGCTGCGCACGCTGGAAAGCATCCCGCCGTACTGGGAATCTTTTCGCAAGGCGCTGTACGAGGAAATTGGCGATCCGGTAAAAGACCGCGAATTCCTTATCGCCACCTCGCCGCTGTTCCATGCCAAGGAAATCAGGAAGCCGCTGATCGTCATTCAGGGCGCCAACGATCCGCGTGTGATCAAGCCTGAATCCGATGACATTGTCGAGGCCGTAAAAAAGAATGGCGTGCCGGTTGAATATGTGGTTTTCCCCGATGAGGGGCACGGATTCAGCAAGCCGAAAAACAATATGGAAGCAAACAAGAAGATCGTCGAATTCCTCGACAAGCATCTGAAAAAGAACTGACGCAGAAAGGTCGGCGGCCGTGTGGTCGCCGACCGAACCGCTGGCAGGGAGGGGCCGCCGGTAGTAGCATTTTGAGCGAGAAACCTGCCCTTGATTCCCCAGCCCGACACTGCCGAGACGGTCCGCCCGGCCCACGATAGCGATGAGGGGGCTCATCCACTGCCGTCGCCTGCATCGTCGGCCACGGCCCTAGCGCAGTCTCCGCGCACGCCGCAGGAAATCTGCCAGCACCACGGCTCTGAATTCATGCCGCCCGGCCCGCATGATCGCGCCGGCGTGGCGTTTGAAACACTGCAGTTGCTACCACTCAACGTGCGCAGGGTGATGCCGGAACAAGGCCATAGCGGCTGGTATGTTTGGGGGGGCGAGACCCGTTCCAGCGATATCGGTTTTTTCCAGTCGTTGCCCGTAGCGCGATTGCTGGAGCGTTGCCCGCATATCACGCCGTTTCTCGCGCTGGCGCCGGGTTGGCGCGTGCAATGGACATCCGAACACTACGAAATCACGCCTCCGCTGGATAGTCAGACTGCGCCGTCTTCCCGGCCCCGCCCTGCGAGGTCGCCTGCCTACACACCGTACCGCGCGAAGCATGAACGCGTGACGCGGTATGTGGTGCTATCGATCCTGCTGCACACTCTGGCGTTTGCGCTACTCGGCGATACGGGTGGCGAGCGCGGCACGCCCGGTCGTGGTGGAACCCGACCGGCACCGGGTGGTTTCCAGGCCACCCTGCAGGCCGCGCCGAACCGCGAGGTGGTTGCGACCGCGCCAACGCGATCGGCCGAACCTTCGCGCCGCCGCACGCGCAGTACGACTGCGGAAAAAAACACGCAGGACTCGCTTCCACCGACAGCTCCGATACCGGCGCCAACCGATGCTGCCGCCGCGCCTGCTACCACGCCAACGCTGGCCATCCCCACTGAACCGCTGATGCCGCCATTGATCTCTACGCCGGTGGAAAAGGCGATGAGCGATTTTGTTGTACCTCAGGTAACCGAGAGCAAGGAAGCCGCTCCGATGCCGGTCCGCTCGCTGGAACCGCTGCCCAAACTTGAACCTATCGCGCCGCCAAAATCAGACCGCGCCATCGCCGTTCCAGCCGAGCTGATACCTAGGCTGGCGCCGATCACGCCACCCAAACCGACGACCGAAACCGCGCTACCCGCAGAGCTGATTCCCCGTCTTGCACCAATTGCACCGGTGAAGATCGAACGCGAGTCGGCACTGCCTGCGGAATTGGTACCGCGTCTTGCACCACTTACCACACCTAAGATCAACAGCGAAACTGCGGTACCGGCAGAACTGGTACCACGCTTGGCACCGATTGAAACACCGCGCATCAAGACGGATGCTGCCGTGCCTGCTGAACTGGTGCCGAGACTTGCGCCATTGACCACGCCAAAAGTTGAACGCGAAATTGCTGTTCCTGCGGAGTTGATTCCACGCCTGGCACCCATCACTGCGCCGCCTGCCATGGAAAGCTTGTCGCCGGCGACTATCGAACGGCCGGCGGTAACAACTGCGCCGTCCGCAGCAGCCGCCAGCCCGGCGCCAGCCCGCAATGATGCAGCCACCAATAACCGTCAGGCAGCGCCCAATGCACCGGGTAGCGCCAGCAATCGTCCGGCTGCGCCTGGACCCGATGGAGATATTTTTGGAAGTCGGGCCGGTACGCCGGGCGCATCAGGCACAGGAACGCCACCGCCGCGCATCGACCTTGATGCCGTGCGCCAACGTGCGCGCGAGCTGGCTGGAGAAAGCGCCGGTCCGCGCACGCTGCTGCCATTCCCCACGGTCAAGCCAAAAGACGATGCGAAGACGCGCACGCAAACCCAGCAGGCATTCGACAAGGCGTTAAAGCGGCCCGATTGCCGGGATGTTTACGCCAACATGGGCCTGGCCGCCGTGGTCCCGCTGGTGGTCGATGCGGTGACCGAAAAGGGCTGCAAATGGTGAGGCCGCGAATCGGATGAAAGCTGCTGCCGGCAAACATTTATTTGCCGGCAGCGGCGTCACGCTTTCTTGGTTACCACTTCTGTTTAGCGGCGACGTGGATTGTCCGGTGCACGATCATAGCGATTGGGTACGCCGTCGTTGTCGCGGTCACGATCCCGGTAGTTCGGCACGCCATCATGATCGCGGTCACCATACGGCCGGGTGCGATCCCAGCGGCCGCGCTCCACATACCAACGATTGTCGCGCTGCACCCAGCGTTGCGGATGATAGTAGTAGCCAGCGCGCTCGCGTTCCCAACGCCCGCCGACCCAGTAGTGGCGATGATTGCGCCAGTCCCAGTAGCCGGGAACCCAGATATAACCGTATCGCGGTGCCGGAACCGGCTCATAGCGCAGCGCTGGTGGCGCGATGTTGATCGAGAAGTCGACCGCCGCCTGAGCAGCAGGCGCGATCACCGTAAAGGTAGCGGCAACTGCGGCAGAAATCAGTAATTTGCGCTTCAACATGTTGAACCTCCGTTGATGAATGAACATGCTTGCCACCATTCAACGCGCAACGCCGTCAATCGAATACAAGACTTTGCGGCATATTGTTGTAAGAATTTATTACCCCGATTTGTCGGCCGGACGGGTAATCGGCTACGCTGCGATCAGTCCCACTCATTTCAATCGAGAAATCCATGCGCTACCGCAATCTTGGCAAATCGCCGCTGAAAGTTTCCAATCTGTGTCTGGGCACGATGATGTTCGGCGATCAGACCGACATTGCCGAAGCGCGCAGCATCGTTTCCCATGCGCACGATCACGGCGTCAATTTCATCGATACCGCCGACGTTTACTCCACCGGCAAATCGGAAACCATGGTTGGGGATATCCTCAAGCCACAACGCGCCGACTGGATTCTCGCCACCAAGATCGGCAACAAGATGTCCGACCAGCCCAACCAGGTGCAGTATTCGCGTACCTGGATGATGCGCGAATGCGAGGCGAGTCTCACCCGGCTCGCCACCGATTACATCGACATCTACTACATGCATCGCGATTTCAACGGCATGGATCTGGAAGAGCCGCTACGCGCCATCGACGTCTTGCTGCGTGCCGGCAAGATTCGTTATTGGGGCGTATCCAACTTCCGTGGTTGGCGCATCGCGGAGATGGTCCACCTGGCACGCGAATTCAACATGCCACCGCCGGTGGTATGCCAGCCTTATTACAACCTGCTGAATCGCATGCCGGAGGTCGAGATCCTGCCCGCATGCGCGCATCACGGCATCGGTGTGGTGCCATACAGCCCAATCGCGCGCGGCGTGCTGTCAGGCAAATATGCGCCGGGCTCGAAACCGGCCGAGGGTACGCGTGCCGGCCGTGGCGACAAGCGCATCATGGAAACCGAATTTCGCGAAGAGTCGCTGGTGATTACGCAGACGCTTAAGGCGTATTGCGAAAAGACCGGCCGTTCGCTGTCGCACTTCGCGACCGCCTGGGTGCTGGCGAATCGTGCGGTCAGCGCGGTGATCGCCGGGCCGCGCACGCTGGCGCAGTGGCAGGATTATTTCGGTGCGGTCGAATGCGCGATTACGGCGGACGACGAAGCGCTGGTGGATTCACTGGTATCGTCGGGCCATCCTTCGACGCCGGGTTACAACGATCCGGTCTATCCCCTGAACGGTCGTGTCGTTTAGTTACTGACTAAAACGCGTAACAGACGAGATAGCTGCCGCCGTCTTCCACTGAGGCCAGCGATAGCGCCTTGGTCGGCGCCGAGCTTGCGGCAACGCGCACCGTACCCGTTTCCGGGTTGCCGTCGTCGAGGTAGACATCGACTCGCTTCGCCAGCGTGCCCGCCACGCCATCGGTGCAGACATTGTGCGTGCCGATCATGGGAGTGGGCTGGTTCATTTGCATGATGCTGCTGATGCCCAGCCGGGTTCCCAGCACGGTTTTGGGCAGATAGCTTTCATCGTTGAGAGCTGGCGAACCGTTGACCAATCCCGCCAGCCTGACGTGTTGCCAGAACAGGTAGGACTCATCGGTGACGGTGGTTGAATTCCACGCGCCGTCGATGCGGCCATTGCCGATCGCACCTGCAGGTGAGGTGGCCACCGCAGCGTCGCTGAATGCATTGCTCACCGCACCATGGTCGCCCGGTAAATACCTGAAGCGATCCTGATAGGACAGCATGGCAACTCGAGTCGAGCTGAAGCTTTCCACCAGCATTCTCGCTTGGGCAGCATTGATGACTTCCTGGCCGCGCACGGCACCCGCCACCAGCAAGCCGAGGATAAGCAGGACCGTGGCACTCTCGATCAGGGTAAAGCCCGCTGCTGTTCTAATCATTGTTATGGAGGGTCGGGCGGGTGAGCGAAAACGGGGCCTTCTGTGGCCTAGCGTCATTTGAACGAAGCTGATTACGCCATATAAGTGATGGTGGATGTCCGCTGTTTTCGTGGCGATTTGTCAACAATTGATTCGCGGTGTTTCTTTTTGTGAAGCGCGTCACAAATGCACTTCTCCGCGACACTCACTGGTGAGAAATCATCCTCTGGCGGTGCATCCGTTCGGCTTCAATCTGTATTAGTCGGCTTTGTTCGATTCTGAATCTGTTTCTTTTTGCCTCAACGGCCTATTCTGACCCCGCTGCCATTGAGGAAAGAACCCATGTACAAATTACTGAAAGGTCTGGCCCCAGAAAATCCACCCGGAGCCGCCAAAGCCGGCACCGGCGAAATTGCCAAAGCCGTGTTCTGGAGCTTCTTCGGTATCCGCCGCATGCGCGCATTGAAGCAGGACGCAGCCACCCTCACGCCGCTGCAATTGATCGCCGGTGGCCTGATCGGCAGCGCACTGTTCATTCTGGCGTTGATCGCGTTGGTGCGCTTTCTGACGCGCTGACACCCTCGCGATGCGTCGCGGTCCGGTGAAGACCGCTGGGCATCACAGTCGCCGGAAACAGCGTTTGACACCGGTACAGATTGCGGGCAGCCTGAGGTCTTTGGTCATGGTCAAAGTGCCCGGCATGAAGCGTTACGAACAGCTCGCCGCCGAAATTTCCGCGCAGATTCATGCCGGTGTGCTGCGCCCCGGCGATCGCGTGCCTTCGGTGCGCAAGACTAGCGTGGCGCGGGCGATCAGCCCCGGCACCGTGCTGCAGGCGTACGGCTTGCTGGAGGATCGTGGCGAAATCCACACCCGGCCGCGATCGGGCTACTACGTCAGCGCGCATTGGCACGGACTGCCGGAAGAGCCGGCGATTTCACGGCCACCCAAAAACACTACCACCGTTAATGTCAGCAGCCTTGTGTTCGAGGTGCTGGATGCGGCCAAGAGCAAGAACATCGTCCCGCTGGGCTCGGCCTTTCCGAGCCCGCTGCTGTTCCCGATGGAGAAACTGGCGCGAAGCCTCAGCACCAGCATGCGAAGGCTGGATCCGTGGATTACGGTCGCCAACCTCGCACCCGGTAGCATCGAGCTGCGACGGCAGATCGCGCGCAACTATCTGGAATCCGGTTTTGCTGTTCCTACTGCCGAGGTAATCGTTACCTCCGGCGCGCTGGAAGCATTGAACCTCTGCCTGATGGCGGTGACGCGGCCCGGCGATGTGGTGGCGATCGAGTCGCCTGCGTTTTACGCCTCGCTGCAGGCGATCGAACGCATGGGCCTCAAGGCCGTCGAAATTCCCACTGACCCGCGTGAGGGCGTGAACCTGGCCGCGCTTGCCGCGGCACTTGACAAGCACGACATCAAAGCCTGCTGGTTCATGACCAATTTCCAGAATCCGCTCGGCAGCCTGATGCCCGACGCGAGCAAGAGAGCTTTGGTCGAACTGCTGACGAAGCATGACGTGCCGCTGATTGAAGACGATGTTTATGCCGAACTCTATTTCGGCAGCGAACGACCGAAGCCAGCCAAGGCGTTTGATCGCAAAGGCATCGTCATGCACTGCTCGTCATTCTCCAAATGTCTGGCGCCCGGCTACCGCGTCGGCTGGGTAGCCGCCGGGCGCTACGCGCAAGCCGTCGAGCAACTCAAGCTCAGCACCACGCTCTCCGCCAGTGTGCCGGCGCAAGTCGCGATCGCTGATTACCTCAAGCACGGCGGTTATCAACATCACCTGCGCACGCTGCGACACGCGCTGGCGGTGCAGCAAAATTCATTGTTGCAGGCCGTCGCCACGCACTTCCCCAAGGCCACCCGCCTTACCCGCCCGCGCGGCGGCTACTTCGTCTGGGTCGAACTGCCGCCAAAGGTCGATGTACTGAAGCTGCATCGCCTCGCACTGGAGCAGAACATCAGCATCGCGCCGGGGCCGATGTTTTCGGCGCAGCGCAAGTTTCACCACTGCATAAGGTTGAACTACGGGCATCCATGGTCGGCACGGATGGAGGGGGCGGTGGAGAAGTTGGGAGAATTGGTTGAGAGAAAGAAAGGGTAACAACGCATCGCTATTTGTCGCTCAATGTTGACGTGCAATTTATATTGGGCATCATATAAAGCGTGAACAAAAAACACATTCTTGACGAAATTCGTCGAACGGCCGAGTCGAACGCTGGTGTCCCAATCGGCAGAGATCGCTTTGAACGTGAAACCGGAATCAAAGAATCTGACTGGGCTGGAAAATTCTGGGTACGTTGGGGTGACGCAGTTAAGGAGGCTGGATTCAAGCCGAATAAACTAAACATCCCCCTTGAAAGCGACTTTCTTCTTGACCAATATGCGCTGCTAATTCGAGAGCTTGGCCGAGTTCCGGTTCAAGGCGAGGTAATCATGAGGCGCCGCAGTCATCCTAATTTCCCAAGCGAGAAGACGTTTCGCCGATTTGGTAATAAGACCCAGATTCTTGATGCGATCGCAAAATACTGTCGCGGCAGGAGTGGATATGAAGATGTTGTCGTGATCTGTGAGTCTGTGGTCGGCTATCTAAAACCCAAAAATGACGGGAATGAAGATGATGTCGAAATGGGCTTTGTCTACCTCATCAAATCGGGGCGTCACTTCAAGATTGGCCGCTCAAACGCCGTGGGCAGGCGTGAACGTGAAATTGCTTTACAACTGCCCGACAAGCTAAGCACCGTCCACGTGATCAAGACGGATGACCCATCCGGGATCGAGGCATACTGGCATCAGCGTTTTGCCGTCAAACGCAAGAATGGTGAATGGTTTGAATTGTCAGCCTTGGACGTAAAAGCGTTCAAGCGCCGCAAATTCATGTAGTGCTCCGCGCGGCTTCTTCCTTGGCATCCTGTAATTTTTTTTGCGGCAACAGTGCCATGGCATTGCGCAAAAAAATAGATAAAACTCCAGCACTGGTGCGCTTTTCAGGCTGAAAACGCCTGAAACACCGCGCCAGTGCTGGAGTTTCATTTTCAAACCCCTTGTTGCGCCGCAGCGTGATTGTGACGCGCCGACGCCGTATCCTCATTGCACGCAATCCGTATCTGCACGTTCGCATTCCGCACCGCCCCACTGATTCCCGTTTTCGTTCCGCATCCACCGTGCGGCCGAAGTTGTTCCGGCTTTCACTTTGAAATCGTCTGGAGGAGAGTATGCAAATCAGTCTGACCGTCAATGGCAAGGCAGTGAATGCGGAGGTGGAAGATCGCACGCTGCTGGTCGATTTCCTGCGCAATCACCAACGGCTCACCGGTGTACACGTCGGCTGCGATACCGCGCAATGCGGTGCTTGCACGGTGCTGGTCGATGGCCGTGCGATGAAGAGTTGCAACATGCTGGCCGCTCAAGCTGCTGGCAGCAAGGTCACCACCATCGAGGGTCTGGCTGCGGAAGACGGCACGATGCATCCAATGCAGGCGGCGTTCAAGCAGCATCACGGCCTGCAGTGCGGCTTCTGCACGCCGGGCATGGTGATGGGTGCCTGCGAGCTGAAGGGCCGCAATCTTAACGATGAGCAGATCCGCGAAGCACTCGATGGCAATATCTGCCGCTGCACCGGCTACCAGAACATCGTCAAATCGGTGAAGGCCGGTTTGGCTGCGATGAAGTAGGAGGCGATCATGGCCAACGCTATCGGACAAAGAATCGAACGCAAGGAAGACTATCGCTTCCTCACCGGCGCGGGACAGTACACCGATGATGTCTCGCTGCCCGGACAAACCTACGGCTACTTTCTGCGCTCGCCGCACGCGCATGCGGTGATCAAGTCAATCGACCACGCCAAGGCGTCCGCCGCACCTGGCGTGGTGAAAATCTTCACCGGCAAGGACCTTGAAGGCAAGATGGGTGGTCTGCCTTGCGGCTGGCTGATCACCGATGTGAATGGTCAACCGATGAAGGAGCCGCCACATCCGGTGATCGCCGTCGGCAAGGCACGTTATGTCGGCGATCGTGTGGCGCTGGTTATTGCCGAGACGCTGGCGCAGGCGAAGGATGCCGCCGAGCTGATCGAGGTCGATTACGACGTGCTGCCGGCAGTGGTCGACACCGGCAGTGCCGACAAAAGCAAAACCGCCGTGCACGACATCGCGCCGGACAATGTCTGCTACGTCTGGGCGCTGGGCGACAAGGCCGCGGTCGATGCCGCATTCGCCAAGGCGCACAAGGTCACCAAGCTGCACATCGAAAACAATCGCCTGATTCCCAACGCGATCGAGCCGCGCTGCGCCAATGCGCATTTCTCGCGCGCCGACGACAGCTACACGCTGTATGTGTCCAACCAGAACCCGCACGTCGAGCGCCTGTTGATGACGGCGTTTGTGCTGGGCTTGCCGGAACACAAGGTGCGGGTAATTGCGCCCGATGTGGGTGGCGGCTTCGGCTCGAAGATTTATCTTTACGGCGAAGAGACCGCGCTGGTGTGGGCCAGCAAGCAAGTCAACCGCCCGATCAAATGGACTGCCGATCGTACCGAGGCCTTTCTCTCTGATGCGCATGGCCGCGATCACGTTACCGAAGCCGAGATGGCACTGGACAAGGACGGGCACTTCCTTGCCATGCGTGTCAACACGACAGCGAATATGGGAGCGTATCTCTCCACATTCGCGTCCTGCATCCCCACCATCCTTTACGCCACCCTGCTGGCGGGGCAATACAAAACACCGGCGATTCACTGCACGGTCAAGGCAGTGTTCACCAACACCGCACCGGTAGACGCTTACCGAGGTGCGGGCCGCCCCGAAGCAACCTACGTGGTCGAACGCTTGGCGTCGGCCTGCGCGCGCGACATGGGGCTTTCGCAGGAAGAAATTCGCCGCCGCAATTTCATCACCACCTTCCCCTATGCCACGCCGGTCGCGCTGACTTACGACACGGGTGACTACAT
>JAEUNB010000326.1 GCA_016790625.1 Betaproteobacteria bacterium
CCAGAACCATTTCATTTCGTTCATTTCGATGATCTCCATGGCGGGCATCGCGCTGGGCATTGCGGCGCTGATCACGGTCATGTCGGTGATGAACGGCTTTCAGAAAGAGGTGCGCGCGCGCATCCTCGGCGTCTCTTCCCACATCCAAGTGATGGGCTTCGAAGACGGCCCTAACAAGGGCTTGAAGGACTGGCCGGCATTGCTTGATGAAACACGCAAGCACCAGCAGGTAATCGGCGCGGCACCGTTTGTGAACGGTCAAGGCTTGTTGGCGGTCGGCTCAAACGTGCGCGGCGTGGCGGTGCGCGGCATCCTGCCTGATGAAGAGAACAAGGTTGCCGATCTGGGACGAGACGTCAAAGCCGGCAGCATCGACAGCCTGAAGCCCGGCGAATACAACATCATTCTCGGCGGCGCGCTGGCACGCGCGCTGCGCGTGTCGATCGGCGACCGTCTGCAGCTGATTTCGCCACAGGCCAATTTCACGCCTGCCGGCATGGCGCCTCGGCTTCGCAGTTTCACCGTCACTGGCATCTTTAGCTCCGGCCATTTCCAGTACGACGACAATCTGGCATTGATCCACATTAAGGATGCGCAAGTGCTGTACCAGCTGGGCGAAAACGTCAGCGGCATCCGGCTGAAGGTTCGCGATACCGATATGGCGCCGCAGGTGAGCGGCGAGCTGGCCAAAACATTGAAGATCGAAGGGTACGTCACTGACTGGACGCGGGAGAACGCCACCTACTTCCGTGCGGTGCAGATCGAGAAGCGCATGATGTTCATCATCCTCACGCTGATCATTGCCGTGGCCGCGTTCAATCTTGTTTCCACACTGGTGATGGTAGTGACCGACAAGCATCCCGATATCGCCATCCTGCGCACGCTGGGTGCCTCGCCGGGCACGATCATGAAGATTTTCGTGGTGCAGGGCGCCGTGGTCGGCGTGACCGGTACGCTGATCGGTGTGATCGCCGGCATCCTGCTGGCGACCAATATCGACGTGGTAGTGCCGTTCATCGAGCGCGTGGCCGGCTTCAAGGTGTTGAGCCCGGAGGTTTATTTCCTCTCGGAGCTGCCATCAGACCTCAAATGGAACGATGTCTGGTCGACAGCGGTGATTTCGTTGCTGCTGGCTCTGGTGGCAACGGTTTATCCTAGCTGGCGCGCGTCGCGCGTAAATCCGGCCGAAGCGCTGAGGTACGAATAATGGTCAGCTCTGTAATCAAATGCAATGGACTGACCAAGACCTTCCGCCAGGGCAATGCCGCAGTGGAAGTGCTGAAGAACGTGAACTTCAGCGTGGCAGCCGGTGAGACCATCGCCATCGTCGGCGCATCGGGGTCGGGCAAGAGTACCTTGCTGCATATACTCGGCGGGCTGGATGCGCCGACTTCCGGCGAAGTGACGCTGGCCGGTGAGCGCATTGACCAGCTTAAGCCCGCAGCGCAAGGCGCGCTGCGCAACAAGGCGCTGGGTTTTGTTTATCAATTCCACCACCTGCTGCCGGAATTTACCGCGCTGGAAAACGTCGCCATTCCCCTCGCGCTTCGCGGCGAAGCTACTGCTGTCGCCAAAGCAAAGGCGCAGGAAATGCTGGCCGAAGTGGGGCTTTCGCATCGCGTCACTCATAAGCCGGGCGAACTTTCTGGTGGCGAGCGCCAGCGCGTCGCGGTCGCGCGTGCGCTGGTCACGCGACCCGCCTGCGTGCTGGCCGACGAGCCCACTGGCAACCTGGATCGCGGCACGGCAGATGCGGTGTTCGATCTCATCATGCAGTTGAACGCCAAATACAATACGGCGCTGGTGATGGTGACGCACGATCCATCGCTGGCGGCGAAAATGCAGCGCAAGTATCGCCTGGCGGATGGCGCGTTGCAGGTGGTTTCCTAGCATCAACCGATAAAACTCTAGCATTGGTGCGGCTTTCCGGGCAAAAATGGCCTGAAATCCGCACCAATGCTGGAGTGTGAAATTCAGATATAACGAAGGACATTTCATGGCATCTAGCCTGCTGACCCTGCTGGACGACATCGCCACCATCCTAGACGACGTGTCGGTAATGACCAAAGTCGCGACCAAGAAGACTGCCGGCGTATTGGGCGACGACCTGGCACTGAACGCGCAGCAGGTGGCCGGCGTGAAGGCCGATCGCGAATTGCCGGTGGTGTGGGCGGTGGCCAAGGGCTCGATGAAGAACAAGGCCATCCTGGTGCCGGCAGCGTTGGCGATCTCCGCCTTTCTACCTTGGGCCATCACGCCGCTGCTGATGATCGGTGGCGCGTTTCTGTGCTTCGAGGGATTCGAGAAGATCGCGCACAAATTCCTGCACAGCAAAAGCGAAGACGACGCGCATCACAAGGAACTGGCGCAGGCGCTGGCCGATCCGGCAGTCGACATGGTGGCGATGGAGCAGGACAAGATCAAAGGCGCCATCCGCACCGACTTTATCCTCTCGGCCGAAATCATCGTTATCAGCCTGGGTACCGTTGCTACTGCCGCGTTCGGTAAGCAGGTGGCAGTGCTGGTCGGCATTTCCATCCTGATGACGGTGGGTGTCTACGGCTTGGTCGCAGGAATCGTCAAGCTGGATGATCTTGGCTTGTGGCTGACGCAAAAAACCAGCAGTGCTGCGCAAGCCATCGGCCGCGCGATTCTTGCCGCAGCACCATACTTGATGAAGTTCCTCTCCATCGCCGGCACCGCCGCCATGTTCCTGGTCGGCGGCGGCATTCTCGTCCACGGCATTCCGCCGCTGCATCATGTGGTCGAAGGCTGGATGCAGTCCAGTGGTGGAATAGGCAGCGTGATCGAGATGCTGGTGAATGGTGTGGTTGGGATTGTTGCGGGGGCGCTGGTGTTAGGGGTGGTGAGTTTGATTGGGAAGCTGCGGAAGTAAGTTCTGCACATGTTGTCGGACAACGTCACGTTGCGGGAAATTGAGCCCGATGATTACCAGTCGGTACTTGCGCTAATAGTCGAGGGACTTACGCAGCGCTGGGGGAATTACGATCCGGCAATGAATCCTGACCTTGAGAAATTTCCTGAGCAATACATTGACTCAGTGATTCTGGTCGCTGAGGAGAGGAACGAATTGCTTGCGGTTGGCATCCTTCGACAAATTGGTCACGAAGAAGCTGAGATAGTTCGCATGTCTGTGCGACGCGATGTGCAGCGAAAGAGCTTAGGTAGTCGAGTTTTGGATGGTTTGCTTGAAGCCGCAAGGATGAGGAAGATCAGGGCCGTGCGTCTTGAGACTACGGCGACATGGGAGTCTGCCGTTTCTTTCTATGAGAAGAAGGGTTTCCGTCGCACGCATGCGAGAGACGGAAACCAATACATGGAGTTTCTCTCGCTGACATCGTAGTCGAAGCCCGCGCGGCAGGGGTTGTCAACATATGAAGTTCACGCGACAAAGCGTATTGGTTATGTCCATCTTGCCGGCGGCGGTGCCGGCGTTGCTGTGGCTGTTTGCGTCGTGGATACAGCCGCGTTGGTGCTTAGCTTGGTGTCTGAAGTGCGACAAGCAATGTGTCGTTGCAGGTATGGATGTTAGCTGGCTGATGGTCTGGGGTCTGATCGTCAGCCCATACGCCATATTTTTTACTATCCCAGTATCAATGGTGCTAGTCGTCCTCTCGCGCGTACACCGAAAAAAGCGTGAATGCAGAGATTCTGGTTAGTACCAATTCATCTAGGGCATCTTTTTTGGCGCCCCTTCCCACCGATAAACCCGCAAATTCACTTTCCCTTCCGCCGAAAACCTCACTCCTTCGGCTTCCAGCAATACTTTCTGCAAATCATCACCGCCTGAATCCCAGTTCCGCCGTCGCAAGCTGATGCGTCCCGCCGAATTGATGATCCGGTGCCAGGGAATCTTCACGCTCATCGGCATTGATGAAAGTGCGAAGCCGACGTGCCGCGAATGGCGCGGATGGCCGACCAGCGCGGCGATCTGGCCGTAGGTGGCGACCTTGCCTTTGGGCACTTTTTTCACCATTGCGTAGACGGCGGCACGGAAATCGTCGTTCATTTTCTCTTGGGTGTCCTTCGATACCTCAGGACGAACGGTTGGATTGGGATGTCCTTCGACAGGATGGACGGAAATTTTGACATGCGCTTCGATACCTCAGCGCGAACGGAAATCCGACTAGTATTCCACCGGAATCGGATCCAGGCTACGCCACAAATACCACGTCGCCACCGTGTTCCACGGCGCCCACCGCTCGCGATAAGCCTCGACTTCGGCTTTGGTCAGGCGATCGCCGTCGTGAAAATGCCGTTCGATGGCGCGGATCAGGCCGATATCGTCGACCGGAAAAACATTCGGCCGCATCAGATAAAAAATCAGGAACATCTCCGCAGTCCAGCGGCCAATGCCTTTGACTTCGACCAGTTCGGCGATGACGTCGAGGTCTTCCATCTTGTGCCAGCGGCGGGGCTTGATGCGGCCATCGGCAAAGTGCGCGGCCAGGTCCTGCATGTAGGCAATCTTCTGCCGCGAATTTCCTGCCTCGCGCAGTTGCTCCGGCGTAACAGCCAGCACGTTCTTGGGCGTGATTTTTCCGGTGACAGCCACGGTCCTGTCCCATACCGATTGCGCCGCCTTGACCGAAATCTGCTGGCCGACAATGGCGCGCGCGAGGGTCTGGAACGGATCGCCGCGAGTGCGCAGTTGCGCTTCGGGATACCCCTTGATCAGCTTCTTCATCACCTTGCAGCGCTTGGACAAATGCGTGCAGGCGTCCTGCCAGTATTCCGGTGTCATGTCATGAAATGAGTGCGGTTCGTTTGGTTATTTCGCGTGACGGTTACGCCAGCGATGCGTCACGGCGACGCGCCAGACTATCAGTGTCAGGAAATAACCACAAACCGCGAAGACCGCCGCTTGGACGGCAAGACCGATCAGTAGCGTGTCGCCCAGCGAAAGCACCCAGCGAAACATGTCGGGAATGGCGGTGCCGATGCTGGACAGCGACCATTCAATATCCGGCACGTGGACCGATTGCGTCTGCTCACCGGTGAACAGGCCGCCGATCTTGAACGCCAGCAGGTAGAGCGGGATAAAGGTGAGCGGGTTGGTGTAGAAAGTCGCAAACGCCGCAGCGAGCACGTTGGCACGCAGTGGGATGGCGATCAGCAGCGCCAGCAGGATTTGCACCGGGCCGGGCAGCAGGCCGGTGATGAGACCGATGGCGATGCCCAGCGCCACCGAGCGACGGTGCATATGCCACAGTCGGGGATGTCCCAACCATGGCGACAGAAAACCGAGAAAACGGTTTTCCGTGATGATTTCCGGGCCGGGCAGCTTGTTTTTAAGGAATTTTTTCAATGTTCCTGTAGGCGAAAGCCTTCACTGATCGTTATTGTGACCGTATCCGGCGCATGGCGTCATTTTCGAGAAAAACAACAAGTGCGCATCGCCATTCTCGGTTTCCTTGCCGGTATTTTCTGGCTGCAGCAGCAGGCTGCCTTGCCGCCAATCTGGTGGTGGACGCTGCCGCTGATGGCGTTTGCCGTCCTCTGGCTGTTCAGACAAACGAGTGGCGCGGTCGTTCACCTGCTGCGCTTTCTGGTTATTGTCACTTCCTTCGCCGCGCTGGGCGTGGCGTGGGCCACATGGCGCGCCGATATTCGGCTGGCGCAAGAGTTGCCGCGCGAATGGGAAGGCCGCGATGTCGAACTGGTCGGGGTGGTGGCAAGCCTGCCACGCGCGGCAGAGCGCGGCACACGGTTTGAATTCGACATTGAGCAGGTCGCGACTGCAGGTGCAGTCATCCCCCGCCGCGTTTCGCTGTCGTGGTATGCGGAAACCAATCGCAAGACTGAGGAAATCACGCCGCCGCCACTGGTGGTGCCTGGCGAACGTTGGCGATTCACGGTTCGTCTGCGCCGGCCGCATGGCACGCAGAATCCGCACGGTTTCGATTTCGAAGCATGGGCGCTGGAGAGGAATATCCGTGCCACCGGCTATATCCGGCCCAAAGGCGTGAACCAGCGCGAAGCGGCACAGGTGCGAGGCTTCATGTATCGCATCGACCGCATGCGTATGTCGATCCGCGACCAGATGCTGGAGGCGTTAAAAGATCAGCCCTATCGCGGCGTGCTCGTGGCGCTGGCGATCGGTGAGCAAAGCGCGATTCCGCCAGAGCAGTGGAAGGTATTTTGGCGCACGGGAACGGGACACTTGATGTCGATCTCCGGGTTGCACATCACGATGGTGGCCAGCCTGATCTATTGGTTGGCATTTCGATTCTGGGCGCGCGTGCCTTCGCTGGCCTTGCGGTTGCCAGCCCAGCGCGCCGCGGCGTTGGCGGGCGCGCTGGCGGCCCTCAGCTATGCGCTGATCGCCGGGTTCTCAGTGCCGACGCAAAGAACCTTCTTCATGCTGGCGGCTATCGCCATGGCATTGTGGTTTGGTCGCGGCATGACGGGTTCGCGAATCCTGTCATGGGCATTGCTGGCCGTATTGCTGCTCGATCCGTGGGCGGTGCTGGCACCCGGCTTCTGGCTGTCGTTCGGTGCGGTGGCGATGATCTTCTATGTCACGGCGAAGCGCACCGGCAAACCCGGTGCCGTATCCGGCGCGGTCAAAACGCAGATCGCAGTTACGTTAGGCCTTTTGCCGATGACGCTGGCGCTGTTCCAGGAAGTTTCGCTCATCTCGCCGATTGCCAACGCCTTTGCGATCCCGGTGGTGAGCCTGATCGTCGTGCCGATCACGTTGTTTGGCGCGCTGCTCGGAGAATTCATGCCGGCGGACCTGATCCTGCAGCTCGCGCATCTCGCGATGCAGGGCTGCTATGCGGCACTGGCGTGGCTGGCGGAGCTGCCCGGCGCGGTGTGGCAATCGCATGCGCCGCCGCTTTGGGTGGCAGGGCTGGCATTGATTGGTGTGGTTTGGTTATTGGCACCGCGCGGCGTGCCGATGCGGACGGCTGGGGTGGTCATGATGCTGCCGCTGTTTATCGTGGTGCCCGCCGGGCCGAAACAGGGTGAGGTGTGGCTGCATCTGCTAGATGTCGGGCAGGGTTTGGCTGCGGTGGTGCGTACCGCGCAGCATAGTCTCGTCTACGACTCCGGGCCGAAGTGGAATCCCGACGCCGATTCCGGCAATCGCATTGTGGTGCCATTTCTGCGCGGCGAGGGCATTCGTTCGCTGGATACACTGGTGATTACCCATGCCGATGAAGATCACAGTGGCGGCGCGAAATCGGTGATTGATGCGCGTCAGCCGAAATGGGTGATGACCTCGATGGATGCGGAGAGCGAGAGCCTGCGCGGTGCAAGTGAAATCATGAAATGCGAAGTCGGTGATGCGTGGCGCTGGGATGATGTGGTGTTCGAGATACTCCATCCCGCTGCAGAGACCTTCGACCTGCCGAATGTGAAGACCAATAATATCGGCTGCACGCTCAAGATCACGGCGCCGGGTGGTTCGATTTTGTTGACCGCCGATATCGAAAAACTGGCCGAACAGCAATTGCTGGCGCGCTACCGTGACGCGCCGGATGAGCTAAAGGCCGATGTGATGCTGGTGCCGCATCACGGTAGCCGCACCTCGTCCACGCCCGAGCTGTTGGATGCTGTCGCGCCAAAGCTGGCGCTGGTTTCTGTTGGCTATCGCAGCCGCTTTCGTCATCCCAATACACAGGTGATGGAACGCTATGCCGAACGAAATATTCCTACCCTGCGAACCGATTTCCTCGGCGCCATTACCGTAAAGATTGCGCCCGGCGAAGTGCCAACGGCAATCGGCTTTCGCGAATCGACGCGCCGCTACTGGCTGGATCCGCCATTGCGTGACGGTGTCGCTGCGGAACCGTGATCAACAGCCGTCTTCAATCCGCGTATGAAATGACTGCCGAACCTGCGTGCTAGCATCGTCGCAAAGCCGTCATAGCGGCATCGACGAGGAGAGCGCCATGAACAAGCTGTTCAAGTGGGTCGCATTGGGTTTGTCGTTTCTGTATGTCGCCGGCGCTGCTGCGCAGGCGTGGCCGAACAAGCCGGTGAAGGTGATCGCGGTGTTCCCGCCGGGTGGATCGGTCGATACGGTTGCCCGCATCCTGTCGTTCCAGCTGAGCAAGCAAACTGGCCAGCAATTCGTGGTGGACAACAAGGGTGGCGCGTCCGGTTCCATCGGCACCGCGCTGGTCGCCAAATCGCCCGCCGACGGCTACACGTTCGCGGTGGTGTTCGATACCCACGGCGTCAATCCCAGCCTGATTCCCAATTTGCCATTCGATACGCTAAAGGACTTGGCGCCGGTTATGATCGTCGGCACCTCGCCGATGGTGATCGCCAAGTTTCACGGTGCACCGTACAAGGATTTCAGGGAGCTGATTGCGCTGGGTAAAGCCAAGTCGGACGCGGTGTCGTTCGGCACTATCGGTTCCGGCAGCCTCGGTCACCTGGCGATGACGCAGATCGCCAATCTGGCTGGTACCACCTTCAACCATATTCCCTACAAGGGTGGTGGCCCGCTGGTGCAGGACGCCATTGCCGGACATGTTCCGTTGATGATCGGCACCGTATTCCTGGCCAAGCCACAGATTGACGCTAAGTTGCTCACACCGCTGGCCGTAACCTCGGCCAAACGCTCACCCAAATTGCCGGATACGCCGACGGTGGCGGAGCAGGGCGTGCCAGGATTCGAGTCAGTGGCGTGGTGGGGTGTGGTCGCGCCTGCAGGTACACCGCCTGCGGTGATCACCCGGATGAATGAAGAGCTGGTGAAAGTGCTGAAGACGCCGGAGGTAGCCGAGAAACTCGCCGCCCAGGGCATGGACGTAGTCGGCAGCAAGCCTGAAGCGCTGCAATCCTTCCTGCAGGACGAAATTACCCGCTGGGCCAAGGTGGTGAAGGACAACAAAATCAAGGCCGGCGAGTAGCGGCAGCGGCGGCCGTCACCTGTAGGGCAGGAGAGGCGGCAATTGCGAACAAATCCGACCTGCGCGCTGATTTGAATGTCGCTTAAAATCGGGGCATGTCGATTTCCTCCAAGCCCGGCGCGACATCAAGCGCCATCCTAGACGAATCGCAGATTCCATCCGATCCCGCCGCGCGCCGCCTGCGTGAGCGCTATATCGTGGCGCGGTTCCAGCAGTTTCCTAATCCGACGCATTCGCTCAAAAACACCACCAACGTGTTGCGCTGGGCGCGAGAACTGCTTGACGACGACGATCCACGGCAAGCGGCAGAGTTGTTGCAGATTGCGCTGGAAGAAGATCCTTCGCAGCGTCGCGTATGGCTATTCCTGATCGAGCTGGCGTTCACCGCCAACGATCCCGGCATGTTCACCGAACTGAGTGATCGTTTCCTGTTGCGATTCCCCACGGCGGAAGAGTTGCCGGTCATCGACAGCATGGGCAAACGCCTGCTGCCGAACGATCCGCGTTACGCGAAAGTCGCGCCGGCGGTGATGGTGCCCGGCTGGTGCACGCCGGACTCCGAACTGCGCGATGCTTTGCGCCAGGAGCGCCTGCACACCTCACTGACCGATGCGATGACCTATCACCTGTCGCGCTAGGGAAGCTCTGATTAAGTCCATTTCGTCGCCATACGTTGTTGCTCACCAAAAAATTTCCTCCTTACATATCAAACATATGCCGCGTCGGAAATTTTTGGCTCGCGCCTAGTCTGGCTTAGAACTGAACTTAATCAGAGCTTCCCGGAACAAACAAACTAACGAGCCATGTCCTCACTTCCTCCCGGCAACGATCAACCTGGCCTGCAACTGACCCGCTACCACAGCGGCATGACCGACAAGCACACCACGCTTGAGCGCGGCCTGAACAAGACCGATATCGCTGAAGCATCACAGGCGATTGGCAAAGCATTGCGCGAGTTCGAGGAATTTTCACGCAACGACCGCGAGCGTTTTCTGATGGGCGGCTTGACGCAGACCGGTGCCGATCAGGCGGTATGCGAATGGATTGCCGAACGCTACGATCATCTGGCGCGCATGTCGCGCGCGGTGGTGCCTTACGACGAACCGGCCGATCCGGCATTGCGCAAGACGCGTGCCTCCACCTGGGCGCTGGCGATGCTGCTGGCGGGCCACGCCAGCAAGTGGCGCAAGATCGCCGGCATGCGCATCGATAGCGGCGTGCGTGGCCGCCTGCACAAGCTGTTTGTCACTGGCGAGATGGTCGGCGCGGCCGATTGCATCCTCGACGTAATGGTGGATCGGCGCAGCATTGAAACCACGCTCGAAGCTCTCTACGTCCGCGCACTGCTGCTGGAGCGTTTCGCCAGCGGCAATCTGGCGCCGAAGCGATTGGAGATTCTCGACAGCTGGCTGCTGGAATGGATGGGTGCCTTGTGGCTGAGCCGCGAGCCGATTAAAGATGGGCCTTCGCTGGCGGTCAATACACGTAACCCTCAAGTAGGCCTCACTCGCTATGTGCCGGGTGAAAAAGCCGACTTGTTCCTTGGTCTGCGCCCGCTGCAACGCCAGCTGGAACGCGCCTGTCGCGGCTTCCGTCGTGGCGTGATTTTTCCCGGTTGGGGAATCGGGCAGGTGTTCCGCGTGGAAGAGCATGTCGGCCTGATCGACTTCCTCGAGCGCGAATTCGCCATCATCGAAAGCTCGGGCGCGCAGAAGAGCAAGCGTTTCGCCATCGGCGCCGGTTCGGAAGTGCAGGCGTTCTTTGGCTTCAACGATATCTACTCGCGCGCGCTGCTCAAACAAACCACATTGAGTAGCAACGTCTCCGGTGAGGCCATCAAAGCCAATGCAGTCGGCGACACCATGTCCATCGCCGGCGCGCGCCGCGCCGCGTTGAGCGAAACCGGCGCGCATGTCGAAGCACGGCTCGGCAAACAGCCGATTTACCTGCTGGACATGAGCGAATCCGGACTCGGGCTGGAAATGAGCACCGACGATGCCGCCATGCTGGAGGTGGATGAGCTGATCGCCGTGCGCATCGATGAACGCAAGCCTTGCGTGCTCGGCGTGGTGGCGCGCAAGACTACGTCGCATCAACGCCATGTGGTCACGGTCGGCATCAAAGTACTGGCCAAGGTGCCGCTGCGCTCCACGCTGGAAATGCTCAATGACCGCCTCGTGCGCCAGCCGGCCAAGGGCATCTTTATTGCCGGCAAGGCTGAGCACGGCTTTGCCGATTCCATCATCGTTGCCGATGCGCTGTACAAGGCCAATCCGACGTTGAGCGTGATGGTGGCCTCAGGTGTATTTCATCTCAAGCTTGGCCGCGTGCGCCAGCAGGGGCCGGGCTGGAAGATGGCGGCAGTCGAGGTTCGCGTCGCGCACTAGTTCTCCCTGAGATGCTGCGCTCGTGACTGACCACTTCTCCCTTTGCAAAAGGGAGACCGAGAGGGATTTGCAGTGGTTGTGATTCGATGGCGACCGAAAAATCCTCCTCAATCCTCCTTTAGAAAAGGAGGAAGTGTTTTGCGGAGGCTCGGCCAATAGAGAGCATCTCCAGCTTTGACTAGCTGTCAGAAAATCTACTCACCATCCGCGTCTATCCCCAGCGCCACCAGAAATCGCGACACCATGTTGTAAGACGCAATGGTGGCAACGATTTCCACCACCTGTTCGTTCGGTAGCAACGCGCGAATTTCCTTCATCGTTTCCGCACTCACCTCGATATTGCGCGACATCTCACGCGCAAGTTTCAACGTCGCCAGTTCAGCGCGATCAAATGCGGCGGAATTGGTGTGGGCGCTCTCGATATCCTGCAGCGCATCCAGCTTGGCCTGCGTGCCGCCGACCTCCAGAAATTCCGGCGCGTGCTGCACCCATTCGTAAGGCGCGCGATTTAATTTCGCGATGGCGCATATCGCCAGTTCGCGCAGCACCGGCGACACCTTCAGGTCACGGCGGATTGAGCCCATATAGGTATTCCAGCCGCGCGCGATCGGTGCGCTCTGCAGCAGCATGCGGTCCAGATTCAATAGTTTGCCGCCGCGGCGGGCGCGCACAGCGGAAACCAGATCGACCGGTGCGGCGCCCTGCGCAAGGTCATCGTCGGTGAGGTAGGGGATGTTTGGCATGTTGATGTGTCATCGTGAGCGGGAACATTTAGCGTAGCATGCCGGTCACTGTGTGGCGCGCTGCTTCGTTTAGCGCAGAGGTCGCCGCGCCCGATTTCGAAAGCCTTCTTAATGACCTACAAACTCCTGCTGTTCTTCCACCTCGCCGCCATCATCGTTTGGATCGGCGGCATGGTATTCGCGCATTTCTGTCTGCGGCCCGCCGCGATACAACTGGCGCCACCGCAACGCGTGCCGTTGATGCATGCTGCGCTGTCGCGCTTCTTCGTCATCGTCGCCGTTGCCATCGCGATCGTTCTCGCTTCCGGCTTTGCCATGATGCTGATGGCCGGGATGAAGAGTGCGCCGATGGCCTGGCACATCATGGCCGGGCTGGGTGTGCTGATGATGGCGATCTTCGGCCACATCCGCTTTGTGCCGTTCAAGCGCCTGGGCCGCGCCGTTACTGCTGCCGACTGGCCGGGTGCCGCCAAGCAGCTCGATCAAATCCGGCTGCTGGTGACGATCAATATGGGGATTGGGTTCGGGATTGTGGCGGTGATGACGGTGGGACGATGAGGGGGTAAAACTCTAGCACTGGTGCGGTCTTTCAGGAATTTTCAGTCCGAAAGCCGCGCCAGTGCTAGAGTTTGCGTTTTTGATGTTGGGCAGATGAAACCTGCCCAATCTACGTGCTGATTAAAGTTTTAACGCGGTTTGCGGATTTGATGTCGGGTAGTGCGCAACTACGAGCTAGTCGGATTTGTAATCGCCGTTTCGTTGCTTCGAGCTACGCCATCGTCGAATGCAAAACCAAACCGCCAAAACTGCGATGAGGATAACCAAAGCAATTGGTATTCCGGCGAAGATCACCTTCGACAACAGTTTTGCAAGAATTGCGACAAACCAATCAAGCATCAGCTAACCAACCCCCGCACTCCCTTCGCCGCTTCCGTCTTCCCGGCAACAAACCGCTCATGGTTGTGTTCGATAGCCTTCAGGTCGTAGAGGTAATTCACCATCATGCCCAGCGATTGCTTCAAGCCTTTGTCGGAAAGATCGCCGCCAATATTGAGGCGATCCATGCGCGCCCCGTTGTTGAGATGGAATCGCGCCACCGGGTCGCGAGTGACGCCATCGGGTTCACCCAGACCGAGCAGATAGGCAGCGCAGAGCCGCTCGATATCGTGTGCAATTTTGTCGCGTGGCTTTTCGGCAGCACGCAGGTCAGCAATGGATTTTTCCAGCAGCGGGCCGATGGTGCGCTGGATGGTTTCCAGACTCTCAAGCACTTCATGCGGCAGCGTCACATCCGGCTGCGCCAGCATGCGCTTCAGCCAGTCGCGGAAGCCGGGAATGGGTGAGAGCGTGCAGAACTGCTTCACGCGCGGGAACTCGGCTGATAGCAAACCTGCGACCTGCTTGATCAGGAAGTTGCCCATCGATACGCCGCGCAGTCCCGGCTGGCAGTTACTGATGCTGTAGAACGCAGCGGTGTGGAAAGCCTTGCTCGGCTGCGGTTCGCTGTCGACATTGATCAGCGGCTCAATCGCGGCGGGCATCTCGCCCAGCAGCGCGACTTCGACGAAGATCAGCGGCTCATCCGGCAATGCGGGATGGAAGAAAGCAAAGCAGCGGCGGTCATCCTGCAGGCGGCGGCGCAGGTCGTTCCAGCCGCGGATTTCGTGCACGGCTTCGTGGCGGATCAATTGCTCCAGCAATGTGGCCGGTGTATTCCAGTCCACACGCGCGATGCGCAGGAAGCCGGGGTTGAACCACGATTGCAGCAGGTGGTGAAAATCATCGTCTACCTGCTGCAGCTCGCGATCCTTGGACAGCACTTCCAGCAGTCGTTCGCGCATGCCGACAATCGCGCGAGTGCCGCCGGGCGCGCGATTCAGTCGGCGCAGCAGCTCCTGCCGCGGCGGTTCGGCGGCGTGGGTGAGGGCGGCGAGATGGCGGCTGTCCGGATTGGCGGCGTAGGCGGTGGCGGTTTCAAGTACCTTTTGCGGATCGGGCGCGAATTCGGTTTTCAGTGCGCGGAAAAACACGAGCTGCTCGTCGCGTGACAGTTCGGCGTATAGCGCCAGCGTCTCCTGCGCACGCGACACACCAGAGGCTTCGCCGCGCTCGGTCAGCAGTTGCAGGCAGGCTTCGACCAGCCGCCGTGTCTTGAGGCCATCACGCTTGATCGCCAGCGCTTTGCCGGTCATGCCTTTGATCGATCCGAGCACCGAAGTCATACGCGTGTTCCTTTATGGCTTGGAGGACGTGCCGTTTTGCGGCCAGAAGAAATTCCTGAAATTGGTTCGGAGGCGCGTGAACAGCATCGATACCAGCGCACCGCTCTGGCTAAAGCCGACGCCGCGCGCGCGCAGCGCCACCCATAGCGCCAGCGAGAAGCTGACGGTGAGATTGAGAAAACCGATCAGCGCGATACCTGCCAGAACTTTGCCGACCATGATCCACTCGACCGCGAAATTGAGACTGACGACTGCCAGGCCGAACTGCGCGGACGACAACGTTACGTGGCGCACATCCACCGGCAAGCCGGTGAGCACGCCGATGGTGCTGGCCGAGGCGAGCATGATGCCGAGGAAGAAATTGCCGGCCAGGGCGCCCAGGTTGTCATCCATGTACCGCGCGAACCGGGCAAGACGCGCCTCGCCCAGCAGACGCCTGAGCCAGCGCGTGTGCTCGATGCGCTCGCGGATGCGCTCGTAGGCCGCCAGATTGTCGTAATAGCCGGAAATCAGCCCGCCGATAAACAGGCAGACGCCTGCCATGGCGGCATAAAGCAGCGCCAGGCCATCCACCGGCGACAGATCGCGCAGCATGTGATGCGCCTTCTCCGCGTTCATGATCGGCTGGCCGGTGATTTGCGAAATGATGAAGGCCAGCAGCATCGCGGTAGGAATCGCGACCAGCACATTGCCGAGGATGGCAGCGATCTGGCTGCGGATCAGGTCGGTCACCAGCGTCGCCAGTTTCTCCACATCCTTCATCCGGCCGCGGATTTCGCCGATCACGCCGGCGATGGTGGAGGCGGTCATCGCCGGCTGCTTGGTTGCCAGCGTCCAGTGCATGACATGAATGAACATGAAGCCCAGCGAATAATTCATTGCATAGGCCAGCGCATATCCCAGGGGCGCAAGATCTGGCTTGCTGGAATACACCTTGAGCAGGGCCATGAAGCCGACGACGAAGCCGGCCCACATCGCCGAGCGCCACATGGCGAAATACTCGCTGCGCGTGGTGGTGATGTAATGCTCACCGGCGCGACTGGCGTTGTCGGTAACGCGCAGCGCGAGCAGGCCAATGGTGCTGGCGACGTGCGCGCGTATGCCCTGGCGCATGCCCTCGCCGTGAATCGCCTGGCCGAGGAACTCCACCCACAGCTCAACCAACGGCAGATCGTTGGAGACGGTATCGTCAAGCTGATGGCGCATCGACAGCATGCGGATGATGATTTCGAGACGTCGCAGGCTTTGGTCGAGGCGGCGGATCAGGTAGGTGAGCGTAAGGCTGGTACCGACGGCGGCGGCGCGTGCGCGGACGCGGACCAGGACTTCGCGGCATTGCTCAATCAGTACCTGCAGCTGGCCTTCGTCTTCGGTTGGAACTTCACCGCCGGCCAGATAGGCGCGATAGGCGGCCGAGAGCTGATGCGTTTCCACCGCCAAAGCGAGGAAAGGCGAGCCGCGCTCTTCGATGCGCGGATAGAGCCGGATCAACTCCGGCTCCAGGCCCATCGCGCCAATACGTGCGGCCAGCACATCGGTGGCATCGAGCATTTGCGCCAGCGATTCCAGTAACGCCGGATCGTTGCGGACTTCGGTCATCTGCAGCGCTTGCCAGAAGCGCAGCTTCACGTCCGTCGGCAAGCCATCCAGCCAGACATGATCATCGCGGCGATGGAAAATCAGGTTGATGCCATCGCGCAGGTAGTTGGGATCAGTGATGGCCGGGAACACGCGCTGCACCATGCGCCGCCACAGTTCGGAGAAAAATCCGCTATTGGGCAGGATGCCGCTGTCGGCGAAGAAGCTGACCTGCTTGCGACCGGCAAACAGTCCCAGCAGGCAGGTGCGAAGATTGTGCCGCACGGTGGCATCGGTCTCGACCGTTTCGCACAGGGTGGTGAAGCGTGCGTGGGCTAGCAGCGTGTTGTCGGCGTTCTCGGGCCGCACGGTATCGACCAGCGCGATCAGTTGCATCAACGCGTCGCCGTCCGGCGACAGGTTTTTCAGCGCGGCTATCAGGCGTGCATGGGGAAGGTGGGAGTTACTCACGGTGCGATTCGACGGCAGGAAATTGGCATGGGACATTGTAAATGGCAGACCGTGCCGCACCGATATAATTCCGAGGATAAATTTATTGCATAAGGCCACCGCCCGACATGCTCGCTCACGAATCGCTGTTGCATCTCAAGTCGCACACTGGCTTTCAGCCAATTGGCGATCCGGTTGGCAATCTCACGCTGGGACGCGGGCAACTGAACGGCAAGCCGCTGCATGTGGCGATTGTTGAAGCAAGGATCGCCAGCGGTTCGCTGGGCGCCAAGGAGAGCGACAAGCTTGCCAGCCTGTTCAAGGTGGTGGCCGCGCAGAAGTCGCCCCTGCTGATGTATCTGGATTCAGCCGGCGCACGTGTTTCGGAAGGTTTGCCTGCGCTGGGCGCATTCCGGCACATGTACCGCGCGGCGTTGACCATGGCCGCTTCGGGCGCGCCGGTGGCCGCGGTGTGCGGTGCGAATTGTTTTGGTGGTGCCAGCATGCTGGCAAGCATCGCCGGCACGCGCTACTTCTCCAACAACACGCGACTCGCGATGTCCGGCCCGGCGATCCTCGCGCAGAGTGCAGGCGTGTCGGTGCTGGATGAAATGTTCCAGGCGATGTCGCAGGCGGCCATTGGTAAGGACTCGCGGTTAAAACTAGGGGCAGGCAATGCGCCTATGGACAAATCGCTTGCCGTGCCCGCTGGTGACAACCCGGCTGCCCGCCACGCGGAATTAGGCGTGCGACTTTCGACCATCTCCAGTGGAAAAATCGGCAGCGGCGTGGAAAAAATCGAGCGCAAGGATCTGGCCAAGCTGTATCCGGAAGGCTACGAGTTGCAGGAACGTGGCGGCGTGATCAGCGGTGTTGCGAGGCATCAAGGCAATCAAATCGCGCTGATCGGGGTCATCAACGGCAAGCTGATGGGCGCGGCGGCGGCTTGGGCGATGGCCGATGCGGCATGGAAGCACGCTGTCAACCCGCCGACCGGCCTGCACGTGCTGATCGATTGTGAATCGCATGCGACATCCATGGACGACGAACGAGTGATGCTGTCGGCTTATCTGGCCAATCTAGCCGCCGCGCTGCACGCCTTGGGCCGTGCAGGTACGCTGATTGAAACTACCGTGCTCGGCAAACTGGGCGGCGGCGTGTATGTGGCACTGGCGGCGCCGTCGGAGCAGGTCAATCTGGTTTACGGCACACACATTCAACTGCTGCCCGGGCAGGCTATCGCCAGCATCCTGGGCGATTCGGCGCCGGACAAATTCGAGTTCGCGGATTACGCCAAGGCGCGCGTGGCGGATCAGGAATTCAAGCTCGGTTTGGTCGATTTCTAGGACATGCGCGGTCGCCGCTAAAATAGCTGTTATGAATGCCAATCTCTACGCACTGTTCGAATCGCGCTTTCCCGCCGATCGCAGTCAAACCGCCATCGAAACCGTGGCCGGCAAGGTCTATTCCTACGGTGAACTGGAGCAGATCACCGCGCGCTATGCCGGCTTTATCCGTTCGCTGGGTGTAGCACCCGGTGATCGCGTTGCCGTGCAGGTGGAGAAATCGCCCGAGGCGCTGTTTCTTTATCTCGCTTGCCTGAAGGCCGGCGCGATCTACCTGCCGCTCAACAGCGCCTATCAGGAAGGTGAGATTGACTACTTCCTCGGCGATGCCGAGCCGAAGATTTTTGTGCATCAGCCCAAGTCGGAAAGCTGGGTGGTGCCAATCTGCGAGGCGCGCAAGGTTGCACATCGCTTTGTGCTGCCGGCAGAGGGTGAAGAAGTGAAACCCCAGCAAATACGGGCGTCCTGGCACGAAAATGCCTCGAAAGCCGCTCCAATGCTGGAGTTTGTTTCACGCAGCGAAGATGATCTGGCCGCGATTCTCTACACCTCCGGCACCACCGGGCGCAGCAAGGGCGCGATGATCACGCACCGCAACCTGAGCTCGAACGCGAAGACTTTGCACGCCTACTGGGGCTTCCGTCCGGGCGATGTGCTGCTGCATGCGCTGCCGCTGTTTCATGTACACGGACTGTTCGTCGCCTGTCACACCGCGCTGCTGAACGGCAGCAAGATGATTTTTCATTCGAAATTTGAGGCCAAGGCCGCAATCGATGCGCTGTCACGAGCAACGGTGTTCATGGGTGTGCCGACGATGTATGTGCGCCTACTGGCCGAGCCGACATTCAACCGCGTGGTGTGCGGCAATATCCGTTTGTTCGTGTCGGGCTCGGCCCCTCTGCTGGCAGAGACATTTCACGAGTTCCGCGAGCGCACCGGTCATACCATTCTCGAACGCTATGGCATGACCGAGACCGGCATGATTACCTCCAATCCGCTGGACGGAAACCGCATCGGCGGCACCGTGGGGTTTCCGCTGCCGGATGTATCGGTGCGCGTGATGAATGACGAGGGAAAAATCTGCGCGCCCGGCGAAATCGGCCATTTGCAGGTCAAGGGGCCGAATGTGCTGCCGGGCTATTGGCGGCTGCCGGAAAAGAACAA
>JAEUNB010000329.1 GCA_016790625.1 Betaproteobacteria bacterium
TTCCGCCGAACAGATCGCCAATATCAAGCGCGCCTACAAGACGCTGTATCGCTCCGGTCTCACCCTTGCGGAAGCCAGGGCGCAGCTTGCTTCTGAGGCGGCGTCGGCGCCGGAGCTCATGTTGCTGACTGATTTTCTTGCCGCTTCCACTCGCGGCATCGTTCGCTGATTGCCGATGAAGATCGGTATCGTGGCCGGCGAAGCGTCCGGTGATTTGCTTGGCAGTTTGCTGATCAAGGCGCTGAAGGAAGAATATCCCGGCCTGGAGTTTGTCGGCATCGCCGGTCCGAAGATGCAATCGGCCGGCGCGACATCGTGGTTCCCGATGGAAAAATTGGCGGTACGCGGATATTTGGAAGTGTTGAAGAGCTTCCGTGAAATCCTCTCAATTCGCCGCAGTCTGCGTGATCGCATGCTGCGCGAGAAACCTGCGCTATTCATCGGCATCGATGCGCCGGACTTCAATCTCGGACTGGAAAAGACACTGAAACGCGCCGGCATTCCGACGGTGCATTACGTCAGCCCATCGATCTGGGCATGGCGCGGAGAGCGTATTCACAAGATCAAGGAATCGATCGACCACATGCTGACCGTGTTTCCGTTTGAGCCGGAGATTTATCGCAAGGCGGGCGTGGCGGCGACATTCGTTGGCCATCCCACCGCGGATGTCATCCCCCAGGCGCCGCAGCGTGACAATGCCCGCGCGCAATTGCGCCTGAAGCCGGAGGAACTGGTGGTGGCGATGTTGCCCGGCAGCCGTCAGAGTGAGCTCGATTACCACGCCGACCTGTTCATCGAAACGGCGAAGCAATTGCTGAAAGAATTTCCGGATGCGAAGTTCCTCGTACCATTGACCACGCGTGAAACCCGCGAACAATTCGATGCCGCCCGCTGGCGTCTGGGCGCTCAGGATTTGCCGCTGCAGATTCTGTTCGGCCACGCCAACTTCGCGATGGCCGCTGCCGATGTCGCGTTGGTGGCGAGCGGTACGGCGACGCTGGAAGCGGCATTGCTCCGCTGCCCGCATGTGATTGCCTATCGCCTGTCGGCGACCACTTATCGCCTGATGAAGAAAAAGGCCTATCTGCCTTATGTCGGCTTGCCGAACATTCTGGCTGGTGAGTGGCTGGTGCCTGAGCTGTTGCAGGACGATGCGACGCCGGAAAACCTTGCACGAGCGTTGGGTAACTGGATTCGCCACAAGGATGCGGCCAAGGCGTTGCGTGAGCGCTTCGCCGCGATCCATGCCAGCCTCGCCGTCAACAATGGCGAACGGGTGCGCGAGGCTTTGCGGCCATTTCTGTCTCGTGCTGCGGGTGCGGCCGCGCCGGTCAAGGCGGCGTAGTCCGATGAAGAATTCCGCATCGTCCCTGCGTTGCGGTGTTGATGAGGCAGGTCGTGGTCCGCTGGCCGGGGCGGTATTTGCGGCGGCGGTGATTCTGGATCCCGCGCGCCCGATTGCCGGCCTGAACGACTCCAAGCAACTGTCGGAAAAAAAGCGCGATCGCTTGGCAATCGAGATTCGCGAGAAGTCGCTGGCGTATTCGATCGCCTTTGCCAGCGTGGAGGAAATCGACCAGCTGAATATCCTGCGCGCCAGTCTGTTGGCGATGAAGCGTGCCGTCGAGTCGCTTTCGCACACGCCGCAGGAAATGCTGGTGGATGGATTGCACCTCCCTGAAGTTGGTATCGCCGGGCGTGCGATTGTCGAAGGTGACAGGCTGATAGCGGAAATCTCGGCGGCGTCGATACTGGCCAAAACGGCGCGTGACCGCGAAATGTGCGAGTGGAGCGAGCGCTATCCGCAATATGGTTTTGCGCAGCACAAGGGCTATGGCACTCGCGCGCACATGAGTGCGTTGAATCAATTCGGTCCGTGCGAAATTCATCGCCGCAGTTTTGCGCCGGTGCGCGCCGCCGAACAGCAGATGCGTCTTTTCGCCGGTACCTGATATGCGTATTTTCAAGTTCGAAACTCCAGCATTGGCGAGGCTTGCAGGCCGAAAATGGCTGGAAAGCCGCGCCAATACTTGTGTTTTGTTATTTTGTGCTGGGGATGCGACGTGGCGATAAAGACCATCCGTTCGCGCGACAATGCCTTCGTCAAGCAGCTGATTGCGCTGGCGCACTCGTCACGCGAGCGCCGCAAGGCCGGCCTTACGGTGCTGGATGGTATTCATCTCGTGCGCGCCTATGTCGATGCACAGGGCGCACCGCACGCGATTGCCGTGGCGGAGTCGGCGCTGGAGCGCGAGGAAGTCGTGGCGTTGCTCGCGCATCGCGCGATCTCCGGCCAGGTCAATGTCCTTGCCGACAACCTGATGGCGGAAGCATCCGCGCTGGAATCGCCTGCGTTCCTGATGGCTACGATAACCACACCGGAACCGGCAGCAATTCCGACCAATGCCAGCGTGCTGGTGCTGGAGGATTTGCAGGACCCGGGCAACGTCGGTTCCCTGCTGCGCAGCGCCGCCGCCGCTGGCATTGAGCACATCCTGACCTCGAAGACCACAGCGTTCGCGTGGTCGCCCAAGGTCCTGCGCGCGGCGCAAGGCGCGCACTTCTCGATCAATATTGTCGAAGGCGCCGATGTGGCTGCGTTTTTGAAAAACTATCGCGGCCGGTCACTGGCCTTGGTGCCTCGCGGCGAGGGCGTGCAATCGCTATATGCGCAAAATCTCGCCGGGGCAATCGCCATCCTGGTCGGTAACGAGGGTTCGGGGCTGTCCGCCGAAACGCTGCAAGCGGCGAGCCGTCGTGTCACCATTCCGATGCCGGGCAATATCGAATCGCTCAACGCCGCTGCTGCCGGTGCAATCTGCCTGTTCGAAATGGTTAGGCAGCGCGTGCCGTCCAAACACTCTTGAACGGAAACCCCATGACGCCTGCTGCTCCTACCACCGGCCGCACCTATCGCTATTACGAGTTTGTCATGGTGGCCTTCGTGACCATCCTTATTTGCTCGAACTTGATCGGCCCGGCCAAAATTGCGCAGATCGATGCGCCCCTGTTTGGCGTACTGACTTTCGGCGCAGGGGTATTGTTCTTCCCGATCTCGTATGTGTTCGGCGACATCCTGACCGAGGTTTACGGATACGCCCGTTCGCGGCGCGTGATCTGGGCCGGCTTTGCGGGCTTGGCGTTCGCATCGTTCATGGCCTACGTCGTAGTGGCCTTGCCGCCCGCACCGTTCTGGCAGAACCAGGCCGCCTACGAAACCGCATTTGGTTCGACCTGGCGCATCGCGCTGGCCTCGCTGATTGCTTTCTCGTGCGGCGAATTCGTCAACTCGTTTGTGTTGGCGAAAATGAAGATCATGACGCAGGGAAAATGGTTGTGGTCACGCACCATCGGTTCGACCATTTTCGGCGAGGGCGTGGATTCGCTGCTGTTTTACCCACTGGCATTCTGGGGTACCGGCATCATTCCGGACGACAAGTTGCCGATGGTGATGGCCGCGCAGTTCGTGACCAAGGTTGGTGTTGAGGTGTTGTTTACGCCGGTGACGTACAAGATCGTCGCCTGGCTGAAGAAGGCCGAGGGCGAGGACTACTACGACCGCGAGACCAATTTCACGCCGTTCTCGCTGAAGACCTGAGAATTCAGATCGTCCATCATGCCGCGCTGAGCACTTAGGTCACCAGCCCCAGCGCGCCGCCGCACGACCAACACAGGTCGAACTCGCCCGGATTGTTTTCACCACATTTGCCACAGAATTTTGCCGGCGTTGGCGCACGCTTTTCGTAGTTGGCAATCAGCGAACGGGCATGCTGCTCCTGGTGCGGCTGGCTAATCCATACCTGCGGGTAGGTGGCATTGAGTGCCAGCTCCCCCAAGGCGCCCATGGCATGCTCGTTCAACACGCGCGCCTGCACGCCGGCCTGCATCAGCAAATCGCGAACCAGATAGGCTTCCGGCAGGTTCGAGGCGACGTAGATCTTCTTCATGCCCGCATCATCGCATGTGCACACCAAATGAAAAAGGCCGCCGGAGTTTCCTCCGGCGGCCCTGACCGTTGCTTGTGCTGCGCGGTCGTGAGATCAGAAGTCGAACGACACGCTGGCCGTAACGCCATCCTGTTTCTCGTTGCTCTTGCTCGATACGGCGGAATAGACCACCGACAGGCCGACGCGATCAGCAAGCTTGCCGCGCACACCGACGCTGCCGGTTACCCAAGAGGTGTCACCAAAATAGGCCGGAATGTCGTAGCTGTTGCCGGACGTGACAGTCAGCGGGTTGGCAGTCACGACGCGCGGTGTCTTAAAGTTCTCCTTGTCGAACGACACGCGCGCAAACGGCGTCCACGCGCCGAACTTCATCGATGCACGCAAGCCACCGCTGTAGACACGTGAGCGGCGGGTCTGCTCGAAGATCTTGAGGTTTGCGGAGCCTGCGCCGGCTTCGGTGAACTCATTGACCGTTACCAGCTGCGAGGTAATCGACGCGAACGGGCCAACCGTCAAGCGGCCCCATTCGTGATCGTAGCCGCCGGTCAGGCTGCCTGAGACATTCGAGCCCTCGGTATTGGCGGTCGCAACACGGGTCACATTACCGAGTTTGACAGAGCGCCGGATGTCCTCGTATTTCACGTCAGCGAAGGAGCCCATGAAATTCGCATACCACGGACCAGATCGCGCACTGCCGAACAGCGAGAGAGCATTCTCATTGATATCGAATTGACCGACACCCTGGCGCGCGTCGCCTTGAGTATTGCCCGCCGCCACGCCGACGGTAAGAGCGTCGGAGGCGCGCATGGTGACGCCTACGGTGACGGCTTTATTCTTGGTATCGGTACGCGGGCCAAATGCAGTCTGGCTGATGTCGAAATTGCTGCCCTCGGCAGCGGCAAATACCGAGATCTTGCCGATGGCGGCACTTTGGCCCTGATAGAGGCCCTCATCCAGGGTGCGGATGTGCGCAGCACGCGAAGACAGCGGCACTTCCGCCATCATCGAGTAGGCGTTCGGCCCATCGATCAGCGATTTGACGAAATCGGCAGTAATGGCGTGTGCAGCCGAGGTCGGATGTACGCCGTCAGCGAACACGAAGGTCGAAGCCGCATTGGCTGCCGCCAGATTGGTCGGGCCGCAGAACTGCGAGTTCGGAGAACTGGAGAACGGGGGGAACGCCAGACAGGCCGGGCTGGTGGTGTTGGTGAAACCGAATGCGGCGGCGTTGGCGATCACGTCGTTGAACAGGCTGAAGGTATCGACCGGGATCACGCGAATGCCGGACTGCTGCAGACCAACGAACAGACTCAGGTTGAAATTGGCTGCAAGCTGGGTTGCTGCTCCGCTGCCCGCTGCACCGATGGAAGCAACAGAGAACTGTGGTGTTGCACCCAGATTGGGCAGATTAAAGACCAGGATGTACTTGGCACCGGCCGCGCTCAGGCGGCCAATCTGCTGGATCTCCGTGGTGGCGAGAGCCGGGATGAAGGTGGCCGGGTTGACCGTGCCACCAACAATCCCAGCGAAATTCTGGAAAATATCGTTAGCACCAGCCCACACGCCGTAGAGCGAGTTTGCATTGGCACGGCCGCTATTGGCGTTCAGGTACTCGGTGATCTGCGTCGATACCGGACGTTGGGTCGCGGCAACCGGTGGCGTCGATGCCGAATCTACCGCAACCCGCGCACCGCCCTGGGCATAAATACCGCCGCCTGCATTGGAAGGATTGGCATTGCCGCCATAGTACTGGGCGATGATTTCAGACCATACCGGACCGGGATTGGTGGTGAAGCGGCCCAGGCCGGCCACCGTGCTGGCGGGCAACCCGATCGCCGACAGGAAGGGGCGGAAATAACCGGCGTCGGACAGCGAGTCGCCGAAAATATAGACACCGTTAAAGGACACGGCGCTGGCGCCAGTGGCGCTCATGGCCAGCGTTGCGCCAACAAGCGCGGGAATCAAGCGTTTTTTGATTGACATGAAAACTCCTCGGAGGGGAAAGAAAACAAAATTTTTGTTTTTCCGGCACGGTTATCTCCGCGTCCGGCGCGACTATCTATGATGTTAATTGATTGACCTACATCATGCGACGTAAATCATGGCATAAACAAAGGCGAATCTCAACGCCAAGCCCGCGCAAATGTTTGCCATCTGGCATTAAAGTGGTGTCAATTTCACGTTATTCGATGCTAACGCCGACGTCCCCGCAAAAGCGGGTCAGTACACCCGTCGATCCAGCTTCGCCTCATGCAAAATGGTCGTCGCCAGCTCTTCGATACTCTTGGTTGTCGAGTTAAGGAAAGACACGCCAGCGTTGTGCATAAGCGTTTCTGCGGCCTGCACTTCCCATTTGCAGTTTTGCAACGACGCATATTTGCTGTCGGGCTTGCGCTCCTGCCTGATGGACTGCAGGCGTTCTGGCACGATGGTCAGCCCCCAAACCTTGTGCTTGAGCGGTAGTAGTGCGGGCGGCAGCTTCATCTTCTCCAGATCTTCCGGAATCAGCGGATAGTTCGCGGCCTTGATGCCGAACTGCAGCGCCATGTAAAGGCAGGTCGGCGTCTTGCCGCTGCGTGAGACGCCGACCAGAATAATGTCTGCCGCTTCCAGATTGCGATTGGTCATGCCGTCGTCATGAGCCAAGGTGTAATTCACCGATTCGATGCGGTGGTTGTAGTCCTTGAAATTGCCGGCCGAGTGGCTGCGGCCCACAGCGTGTGCAGATTTCACGCCAAGCTCGGCTTCCAGCGGCACGATGAAACGATCAAACAGGTCCAGCACCATGGCATTGGCGGTACCGATCTCCTGACGCAAGTTATCGGCCATCAGGGATGTGAATACCAGTGGGCGCTTGCCCGCTTCCTGTCCTGCGGCCTCGATCTGTCTGAGCGCTTCCTGAACTTTGTCGATATTGTCGATAAAGGGCAGCGTGACGCGCTTGAATTCGACGCTATCGAATTGAGTCAAAAGGGAATTTCCCAGCATCTCAACAGTGATGCCGGTGCGGTCGGAGATGAAAAATACGGTTCGGCGTATGGGCATGATTTCGGGACAAGTGTGGCGGGAGGCTCGGCTATAATTCTAGCCTCATTCCGCACTGCAGCATTTTCGCCCCGCCCTCAATCGAATCACTTCCCGCTCCGGCTGCCATGTCCAACTCCTTGCTTGTTCTGCCCCTGTCACAACTTCGCATGCACGATGTCGCCACGGTGGGCGGCAAGAATTCCTCGCTGGGAGAGTTGATCAGCCAGCTATCCAAAGCCGGTGTGCGTGTGCCGGGAGGTTTCGCCACCACGGCTGAAGCATTCCGCGACTTTCTCGCGCATAACGGCCTGACGGAAAAAATCAACACCGCGCTGGCTACATTGAACGTGGATGACCTGGACGCGCTGGCGAAAACGGGCGCGATGGTGCGTGATCTGGTGGCGAAGGCGCCGTTCCAGCCCTCGCTTGAACAGCAGGTACGCACCGCCTACGCTGAACTGACCAAAGACAATCCTGATGCGTCATTCGCTGTGCGCTCATCGGCTACGGCGGAGGATCTGCCCGATGCTTCGTTCGCCGGGCAGCAGGAGACCTTCCTTAATATCAAAGGCATCGACAATGTGCTGGAGGCGATCAAGCACGTCTTTGCATCGCTTTATAACGATCGCGCCATCTCTTATCGCGTTCACAAAGGCTTCACGCACGCCGATGTGGCTTTATCTGCCGGTGTGCAGCGCATGGTGCGCTCCGACAGCGGAACCGCCGGCGTGATGTTCTCGCTTGATACCGAATCCGGCTTTCGCGATGTCGTGTTCATCACGTCCAGCTATGGCCTGGGCGAAATGGTGGTGCAGGGCGCCGTCAATCCCGATGAGTTTTATGTTGCCAAGCGTTGCCTGGCTGAAGGCAAGCCCGCAGTATTGCGGCGTGGACTCGGCACCAAGGCGCAGAAAATGGTGTTTGGTTCGAGCGCGTCTGCTGGCAAATCCGTAGAGACACAGCCGGTCGCGCCCGCCGAGCGCGAGCGTTTCTCGCTGACGGATGCCGAAGCTGAAGAGCTGGCCAAGTATGCGGTGGCTATCGAAAAGCACTATGGCCGCCCGATGGATATCGAGTGGGGCAAGGATGGCGGCGACGGCAAGATCTATATCCTGCAAGCGCGCCCGGAGACGGTGAAGTCGCAGGAGACCAAGTCGGATACGCTCACGCGCTATCGCATCAGCGGCCAGGGCACCAAGATTTCCGAGGGCCGTGCGATTGGTGGCAAGGTCGGTCAAGGCCCGGCGCGGGTGATTCGCGATGTGAACGAAATCGGCCGCTTCCAGGATGGCGATGTGATCGTTACCGACATGACCGACCCGAATTGGGAACCGGTGATGAAGCGTGCATCGGCCATCGTCACCAATCGCGGCGGACGTACGTGCCATGCCGCGATCATCGCGCGTGAACTGGGTGTGCCGGCGGTTGTTGGCTGCGAAGATGCAACCGATGTGGTCGAGGAAGGTGAAATTCTGACAGTGAGTTGCTGCGAAGGCGACACCGGCAATATCTATCGCGGCAAGGTGCCGTTCGAAGTGCAGACGATCGCGCTGGACAACATGCCCGCGATCCCGGTGAAGATTGCGATGAACGTCGGTAACCCGGAGCTCGCTTTTGATTTCGCGCAACTGCCGAATGAAGGTGTCGGGCTGGCACGACTGGAGTTCATCATCTCCAACACCATCGGCATCCATCCCAAGGCCTGCATCGAATACGATCGCCTGCCTGCCGATCTCAAGGAACAAGTGGCGAAGCAATCGCGCGGCTATGCCAACCCGGTCGATTTCTACAAAAAGAAAATGATCGAGGGTGTAGCCACCATCGCTGCAGCATTCTGGCCGAAGAAGGTGATTGTTCGCTTGTCGGACTTCAAGTCCAATGAATACCGCAACCTGATCGGCGGCCCACGCTATGAGCCCACTGAGGAAAACCCGATGCTGGGTTTCCGTGGTGCATCGCGCTATATCGCATCGTCGTTCCGCGAGTGCTTCCGCCTCGAGTGCGAGGCGATGAAGTATGTGCGCGACAGCATGGGGCTCACCAATGTCGAGCTGATGGTGCCCTTTGTGCGCACATTGAAAGAAGCCGACGCGGTGCTGCAGATCATGAAAGACTTCGGCCTTGAGCGCGGACAGAACGGCTTGAAGATTGTGATGATGTGCGAGATTCCATCGAACGCCATCCTGGCCGACGAGTTCCTCAAGCGCTTCGATGGCTTTTCCATTGGCTCCAACGACATGACACAGATGACGCTGGCGCTGGATCGCGACTCCGGCTTGGTGATGGATGCGTTCGACGAGCGCGACGCGGCGGTGAAACGCATGTTGTCCATGGCGATCGCCGCTTGTCGAAAGGAGAACAAGTACGTTGGCATCTGCGGCCAGGGCCCGAGCGACTTTCCGGACCTCGCCGAGTGGCTGATGAAGGAAGGGATCGAATCGATGTCGCTCAATCCCGATACGGTGGTGGAGACCTGGTTGCATCTGGCGAAAGCGAAGTAGATATGCTGCGCTGGGACTTTCTGCGTTTCGACGACCTGCATTCGGAAGGCAAGCGAGCCCACTTCGCGGGAATTTCCTATAGGCAAGTGGCGCTATTGATCGCAGCTCTAGTGCCGTTCGACGCCTATGCACACGGGCCGATCTTTGACGTATGGCATCTTGTTGGTGTAATTGCGCTTCTCTTCTTGCTGATATGGGCATTCGTTGGCACCACAAAGGCAGTTGAGGGCACAGTAATTTACAGGTTGAGCCTAGGTTTGTTTTCTATTTGCTTGAGCATATTTATCTTGTGGATAGACCTTCAGGTGATGGGCAGCCTTAAGCCTACGGCGAACGATCAAACGTTCAATTCGATCGTAACCCTCTTGGTATGCCTCGGTACCCCGGTGATCCTGCTCTTGATGCCTAAAATAATTTCCGGAATCGCAAAGCATTGGTGAAGATCTCGGACCTGATTTCTTTCCAATATGACATTCATCGATACTTCAATCTTGTGACACGACTATGGAGTTAGATTGGAAATTTGCCCGTTTCGACGACCTGCCGATTCGCGATTGGTATCAGGTATCGGAGATGCGGGTCGATGTGTTTGTCATGGAACAGAACTGCCCGTTCCAGGACAACGACGGCGCCGATTTTCACTCATGGCATTTACTGGGCTGGCATGAAGCGGATGGCAAGCGCGAACTAGCGGCGTATTGCCGGTTGGTCGACGCCGGTATCAAATTCGCAGAGCCCTCAATAGGGCGGGTGGTCACATCGCGAGCATTTCGCTTGCAAGGCCTGGGCAAGGTGTTGATGGCCGAGGCGGTAAAACGGCATGAGCAAATCAATCCGGGACAGCCGAATCGCATCGGCGCGCAGCAACGCCTGGAAAAGTTCTACCAGGGCTTCGGTTTCAAGACCGTCTCCGATACCTACATGGAAGACGGCATCCCGCATGTGGAAATGTTGCTGTCGCCGGGTTGACCGATGGTCGTGAAGCGAACACGCACGGTATTGGTGACCGGATTCACGCCGTTTGGCGGTGAAGCCACCAATCCATCATGGGAGATTGTCAAGGCGCTGCCGGACACGATTTCAGGTTGGCAAGTTGAAAAATTGAAAGTGCCGACCGAGTTCGGCAAAGCCATCGATGTCACCACCCGCGCCATCGATAAGCTCGCTCCGGATATCGTGTTGTGCTTCGGCCAGGCCGGTGGCCGCTCACGCATGAGCGTGGAAAGAGTCGCTATCAATATCGACGATGCGCGCATCGCCGACAATGCAGGCAAGCAAATTCTTGATCAGCCGATTCGTTCCGGCGCGCCAGCAGCCTACTTTTGCACCGTGCCGATCAAGGCGATGGTTGCAGCGATGGCCAAGGCCGAAATTCCTGCGGAAGTTTCCAATTCGGCAGGCACCTTTGTCTGCAATCACCTGATCTACGGCGTGCTGCATCACATCGCGTTAAAAGAGATGACCGCACGTGCCGGCTTTATCCACGTACCGTTCCTCGAATCGCAGATCGTGGACCGGCCCAACACACCGGCGATGTCGCTGCCGACCATGATCGAGGGCGCGAAAGCGGCGATAATGGCGGCGATCAAATATCGCGCCGACCTGAAGCTGGTCGGCGGTTCACTGCACTGAAAAATCTTCAAGCAATCCAGCAAAAGAGACGAGAGAGGAAACCATGAGCAAGGTTTATTCGGACGCCAAATCGGCACTGGCAGGAATCATTCGCGACGACATGACCATCGCGGCAGGTGGCTTCGGCCTGTGCGGCATTCCGGAAAACCTGATTGGTGCGCTGGTCGAAAGCGGTGCCAAGGGGCTCACCATTTGCGGCAATAACGCCGGCGTGGATGACTTCGGTATGGGCCTGCTGCTGAAGACGCGTCAGGTGAAGAAAGTCATTGCCTCTTATGTCGGCGAGAACAAGGAATTCGAGCGCCAGGTGCTGGCCGGTGAGCTCGATCTGCAATTGGTACCACAAGGCACGCTCGCAGAAAAATTCCGCGCCGGCGGCGCGGGCATTCCCGGCTTCTACACCCGCACCGCTTACGGCACCAAACTGGCCGAGGGCAAGCACACGCACAGCTTTGATGGTCGCGAGTATGTACTGGAAGAAGCAATCAAGGCCGACGTTTCCATCGTCAAAGCATGGAAGGGCGACAAAGCCGGCAATCTGGTCTATCGCAAGACTTCGCGCAATTTCAATCCGATGATTGCCAGCTGCGGAAAGATTACTGTTGCTGAAGTGGAGGAGTTGGTGGAAGTGGGCCAGCTCGACCCGGATCAGATTCATACGCCGGGTATCTTTGTCGACCGCATCATCAAGGGGCCGAAATTCGAGAAGCGTATCGAGTTTCGCACCGTGCAGGGCGCGGCAGCGTCGAAGAAAGACTCACCGATTCGCGATCTGATGGCCAAGCGTGCGGCGAAGGAATTGCGCGACGGCTACTACGTCAACCTGGGCATCGGCATCCCGACCTTGGTGGCGAACCATATTCCCGAGGGCATGGTGGTCAATCTGCAATCGGAAAACGGACTGCTCGGCATTGGTCCGTTTCCGACCGAGGACAATGTCGATCCCGACTTGATCAACGCCGGCAAGCAGACCATCACCACCATTCCCGGCTCCAGCTTCTTCTCCAGTGCGGATTCGTTCGGCATGATCCGTGGGGGGCATATCGATCTGTCGATCCTCGGCGGTCTGGAGGTTGCTGAGAATGGCGACCTCGCCAACTGGATGGTGCCGGGCAAGATGGTGAAAGGCCCGGGCGGCGCGATGGATCTGGTGTCCGGCGTGCGGCGCGTGGTGGTGCTGATGGAACACTGCTCCAAGGATGGCGCGTCAAAGATTCTCAAGCAGTGTTCGCTGCCATTGACCGGCAAAGGCGTGGTCAATCTGATCATCACCGATCTTTGCGTGTTCGAGGTTGGCTCCTCCGGCCTGTCGTTGATTGAACTGCATCCGGGCGTCACGCTGGATGAAGTAAGGGCGAAGACGGCGGCGGAATTCCGCGTCGCGCTGTAATCTGATCGAACGCAATCACATTCGCATCCGGTTTCGGCCGGATGTGAAAAGACCATGTCAGTATTGAACCTCCCGCTGTGGAAACCTTCGGCTGCCTCGGTGGCAGCCAGCAATATGACCGCGTTCGCGCGGCTGGTTCATTCGCGCCATTGCGTCAACGTCGATGACTATGCGGAGTTGCACCGGTGGTCGATCGATCACATCGAGGACTTCTGGCGTTCGCTGTGGGATTACGCGCAGATCGTGGCCCAGTCGCGCGGCGACGTCGTCCTCGCCGACGGCGACAAGATGCCGGGCGCAAAATTTTTTCCGGACGCTCGGCTGAACTTTGCTGAAAACCTGCTGCGCCGCCGCGATGACGGCGATGCCATCGTTTTTCATGGCGAGAACAAGGTCAAGCGCCGTCTTTCGCATCGCCAGTTGTATGACGACGTATCGAGATTTGCGCAGGCGCTGACGCAGGCCGGCATCGCTCCGGGCGATCGTGTGGCTGCCTATTTGCCGAACATGCCCGAATCGGTGATTGCCATGTTGGCCACAGCCAGCATCGGTGCAGTCTGGACTTCGTGCTCGCCGGACTTTGGCCCTCAGGGCGTGATTGATCGATTTGGCCAGGTTGAACCCAAAATCCTGATTGCCTGCGATGGCTACTTTGGCAGTGGCAAGAGCATCTCCACCACGGATGCGGTGCGCGAAGTGATTTCACGCCTGCCTTCGGTGCAGTCGCTGGTGATGGTGTCGTACATTCATGACCGCGCCGATATCGGCAACCTCGACCGTGCACAGCACTGGAATGATTTTGTCGCGCCCTTCGCGCCGGCGGACATCGAGTTTGCGCAACTGCCGTTCAATCACCCGCTGCTGGTGATGTATTCCTCCGGCACCACTGGTGTGCCGAAATGCATTGTCCACGGCGCCGGGGGTACGCTGCTGATGCATGCCAAGGAGCATCGCCTGCACTGCGATATCAAGCGCGATGACCGTGTTTTCTACTACACCACCTGCGGTTGGATGATGTGGAACTGGCTGGTATCGGCGCTGGCGGCGGAGGCCACACTGGTGCTCTACGACGGCTCACCATTCATCGGCCGCGGCAGCATCCTGTTCGACGTGGCTGCGGAAGAGCGCATCACGCATTTCGGTGTATCGGCAAAGTATCTCGACGCCATCGGCAAGCTCAAAGTGAAGCCGGTGACAACGCACAATCTCGATGCGATGCGCATGCTGCTCTCCTCCGGCTCGCCGCTGTCGCCGGAAGGGTTTGAATACGTCTATCGCGATATCAAGGCCGATGTCTGCGTGGCCTCGATCAGCGGCGGCACCGATATCGTCGCCTGCTTCGCCGGTGGTAATCCGAATCTGCCGGTGTATCGCGGTGAAATCCAATGCCGCCTGCTGGGTATGGCGGTGGAAGTGGTGGATGAAGAGTGCAAGCCGGTGCGAGGTCAGAAAGGCGAGCTGGTGTGTCTGAAGCCGTTCCCTACCATGCCATTGGGTTTCTGGAACGATCCCGATGACAAGCGTTATCGACGCGCCTACTTCGAGCGCTTCCCGAACATTTGGACGCATGGGGATTACTGCGAGATCACCGCGCACGGCGGTCTCATCATCCATGGCCGCTCCGATGCCGTGCTGAATCCGGGCGGCGTGCGCATCGGTACCGCAGAAATCTATCGCCAGGTCGAGAAGCTGGACGAAATCGAGGAGAGCCTCGTCATTGGTCAGGACTGGCCGCCGGCGCATCCGCGTGACGTGCGCGTCGTGCTGTTTGTGCGGCTGAAAGAAGGTGTCGAACTGGACGACGCGCTGGTGAAGAAAATCAGGGAAACGATACGCGCCAACACAACATCGCGGCACGTGCCGGCGAAGATCGTGCCGGTGCCGGACATTCCCCGCACCAAGAGCGGCAAGATTGTCGAACTCGCGGTACGCAATGTGGTGCACGGCATGCCGGTAAAGAATCAGGAAGCGCTGGCGAATGCTGAAGCGCTGCGATTTTTTGCCGACCTGCCCGAGCTGCAGGTCTGACACTCATGGACACGCATCGCTCGCCTGTTTTCTACGCCTGGCTGTCGGTGCTGACCTCGGTAATCACCATCGGCCTCAAGTTCGGCGCCTGGTGGCTGACCGGCTCCGTCGGATTGTTATCGGATGCGATCGAATCGCTGGTCAATCTGGCGGCGGCCCTGGTGGCGTTGTGGACGCTGTCCTATGTTTCGCACGGCGCTGACGATGATCATCACTTCGGCCACGAGAAGGCCGAGTATTTTTCCAGCGGCATCGAAGGCGGACTGATTTTCGTCGCCGCTGTGTCGATTATCGCCACCGCCATACCCGGCCTGATCAACCCGCAGCCACTGCAGCAGCTCGGCCTGGGTTTTGCCCTGTCGATAATCGCCGCCGGCGCCAATGCGCTGTGCGGCTGGTTCCTGCTGCAGGGCGCGCGGGCGCATCGCTCGATCACGCTGGAAGCCGATGCGCGTCACCTGTTGTCGGATGTCTGGACCACCGTGGGCGTGCTGGTGGCGGTGCTGCTGGTACCGGTGACGGGGTGGTGGCGGCTCGATCCGCTGGTGGCGATCGCGGTTGCATTGCAGATACTCTGGACCGGCAGTGTGCTGATCAAGCGCTCCTTTGATGGCTTGATGGACAAATCGATACCCGTTGACGAACTGGCGCGCGTGATTGCCGTGCTGGAGACGATCAAGTCGCACGGCGGCGACTACCACGCATTGCGCACGCGCCGCGCCGGCCGCAAGCACTTCGTCGATGTGCATATCCTCTTGCCCGGCACCATGAGCATTCAGGAAGGTCACGACCTGGTGCAGTCGCTGGAGTCAACCATCATGCGCGAACTGCCGATGGTGGAAGTGCTGACGCACCTGGAGCCGCTGGAAGATGTGCGCAGCTGGGACGACCCCAAACAGCCATTGGCTGGGCACTGAATTTCCAAATGGCGTTGCCTGGAAAGCCAGCATTGGTGCGGTTTTCCAAGGCATGTGCCCGGAGAGGCGCGCCAGTGCTAGGCTCCGGGGCAGCGGCTTGCTGAAATTCGGTGGCTCAAATACTCAGAGATAAACCAGTCTTGCCGCACTGTCGGTAAGCGTCAGCGTGACCTCAAACTTGTACTGCGACGCTCGTTCCCTCGCGCTTTCAACCTAGAGCAAGCGCGGAAATCCCCATCACCATGCCCAGCGCGGCAAAGGTACGCCGCGTCGCATCGCCTTCCTTCAATGCGTGCGCGCCCAGCAGCGCGGCGAACAGGATCGCCAGCTCACGCGCAGGGGCGACGTAGCTCACCGGCGTGAACACCATCGCGGTCAGCACCAGAATGTATGACAGCGGGCTCATGATGCCGATGGCGATGGCCGATTTGCGGTGTTCGCGCCACGCAAGCGTGATGGCTCCAGGTTCGCGCTTCATCGCCATGGGCGTCATCATCGCGATGCGCGAGAGATTCGCGCCCCAGTCGAACACCACCGGCGGAATCAGGAACAGCGCCACGCCCTGTTTGTCCCAGACGGTGTAGCTCGCGATCATGCAGCCGCAGAGCAGGGCGAATCCCATTCCGGCACCGGCGTTGCGGCTGAAGATCTTTTTCGGGTTGCCGGTCAGCACCAGCGCGGATGCACCGATGAGCAGCGCGCCGCATACCGCCAGTGCGGACATGCGCTCGCCGAAGAACAGCGTGGCGGCGATGATGGTGAGCAGAGGGCCGGTGGCGCGCGCCAGCGGGTAGACCACCGACAGGTCGCCGCCGGATCGGTAGGCCCTATCGAGCAGCAGGAAGTACGCGAGATGCAGCATGCCGCTGCCGACAATCATGCCGATAATTGCCGGGGTGAAAGTAAATTGTTGCGAGTAAATGAGGTAAAGCGAAACTGGCGTCAGGACAGTGGTCGCGACCAGTGCGGAGAGGGTGAGAATGCCCAAGCCGCCGCCGCTTTTTTTCAGCAGGAAATTCCAGCTCGCGTGTAGCAATGCGGCGGTGATAACGAGGGCGAGTGCGGTGGAATTCAAAAAAGCGGTGTGGTGATCGTTGTATGAAACTCTAGCACTGGTGCGGTTCCCCAGTAATTTTTGCCCGGAAAGCCTCACCAATGCTGGAGTTTGGTTTACGCTTTCAGCTAGTCGCCGGTCGGCGCGATGCGGAATTCCTGCACGGCATCCAGCCCCGTGAGTGTGTCCGACAAGCGCCGCAGATTGTCCATCTTCAGTGTCTTGATGATCATGCGGTATTCGTAGAATTCCTCGCCGCGATCGAGCCGGTAGCTCAGGTTCGCAACCGAAAAACCATTGTCGGCAACCAGCTTGCGCAGTTCCGCCTCCGGCATCACATGGCCGGCCGAGAAGCGCACGATGAACTGTGCGTAGTAGTTCATCGGCATTTTCAGCTCGATCCAGCGGAATACCGACAGCGTGCCCAGCGTGAGAACCACGGCAAATCCGGCCGGAATGTAGAAGCCGATACCGATCAGGATGCCGATGGAAGAAGTGATCCAGATCGATGCGGCGGTGGTGAGGCCGCGTACCGACAGGCCATCTTTCATGATCACACCAGCGCCGAGGAAGCCGATGCCGGTCATGATGCCCTGCGCCATGCGTGTGGGATCGAGCGTGATGCGCTGCGAGTCGTGCGGTGTGAACCACATCCACTGATAGACCGTGACCAGCATCAGCAGGGCGGAGGCGGTGCAGACCAGCGTGTGGGTACGAAAACCCGCAGGGCGGCCGTGATAGCTGCGCTCGAGGCCGATGATGCCGCCGGCCGCCGCCGCCAGCAGCAGGTGCTCGGCCATCTTCAGGTATTCGTTGTCGATGTAGGGAACGGCCATGATCGATGCCGGTGCGCTAGGGGCGCATCGCGTGAATGATCTCGAGATAGTCTTCGCGATCCGACTTGAAATAGCCGCGGCGGATCAGGCAATCAAGGGCCACGACGGCGGAATCGACGGTGAAGACTTCGGGCTGCTGTTCCAGCATGTTCATCACTTCGGCGATGGGCAGGCACTCGAAACTGGCGACTTCGCCATCGCGATTGGATGGGATGAAGCTCTCCGGCAGGATGATGTCGTGGACGAAGATGATTTCGTTGTGCAGGCCTTCCTCGACTTCGCGCTTGCTGCGCACCACGCCCGCGCCCTTGGCGGTGCGCGCGAGCTCGTCGACCATGCCGGCCTCTTCAAAGCTTTCCTTCACCAGGGTCTCGAACGGCATCATCCCGCGCGGGATGCGCCCGGCAGCGAGGTTGTCGCGCTTGTCCGGGTCGATCGGCCGGTTGGCCGCGCGCGTGGCGATCCACATATACGGCTCGCCGTTGCGCGCGGTCAGGCCGTTGAGATGCGAGGAGTACATGGTGAGGCCGAAGTAGCGCGAGGCCGCGCGCTCGATGTGGAACAGCGGAGGGGTGTAAAACCCCTCGCTGGCGGTGACCAGTTCACTGCGCCATCCGGTGATCGCGCCTTGCCCGGCCAGCGTTTCCACCACCTCGGCGATGGCGGCGCTGCGATGTTCCGGTGTTTCGAAGTGGCCCAGCATGCCGACGCCGCGTGGACGCACGGTGAAATACTCGGGCCAGTCTTCCAGACGCTGGCCGAAGGATCGCTTCATCCATCCCGCCAGCACCCCATCGACGGTGAACGGCAGCAGGGAATCGGCCGGATCGAAGGTGCACGCCGCGGCGATGAAATCACTCAGCGTCGCGTGCGTTCTGGACATGATGGAAGATTGGGTGATGAGCTATCATGACGGGCGTTCTTGCAGCAATGGTAGCGCAAACCTGCCACCTGCGCGCGCATCCGGCGTGCCACCTCACCGGTGGTTTCCGGGCGTGCGGTGCAATCCACGCACCGCCGGCGCGTTCACAACATGACTACAAAATTCTCATGAAAACCAATCGCAAACAAGGGAGTCGCGGATGAAGGTGATCGTCATGGGCGCTGGCATCATCGGCACCGCCAGTGCATGGTATCTGGCCAAGCTCGGTCACGAAGTGGTTGTTATCGACCGTCAGCCGGGCGCTGGTCTTGAGACCAGCTTTGCCAACGGCGCGCAGATCTCGGTGTCGCAATCCGAGCCGTGGGCCGCGCCTGGCGCGCCGTTCAAGGTGATGAAGTGGCTGATGAAGGACGATGCGCCGCTCTTGTTCCGCCCGAAGTTCGAATGGCATCAACTCTCATGGGGCATGCGCTTCATGATCGAGTGCCTGCCTTGGCGCTTCCGCCACAATATTCGCGAGATGGTCAATCTCGGTTTGTACAGCCGCATTGCGTTGCAGGAGCTGCGCGCCGAGACCGGCATCGACTACGACCAGCTGACGCGCGGCATCCTCCAGTTCTATACCAGCAATGACGACTTCCTCGCGGCGCAACAAGCTTCGCAATTGCTGAAGCAATACGGCATTGACCGCGAAGTGAAGTCCGCCGAGGAGGCGATTGCGATCGAGCCCGCGCTGAATCACATTCGCGACCGTCTGGCCGGCGCCACCTATGCGCCGACCGATGAGTCTGGTGATGCGCATGTGTTCACCAAAAAGCTGGCGGCACTGTGCGCCGTCAAGGGCGTGCAGTTCAAGTACGGCGCGATGATCGAAGCGATCGAAACCGATGCCGGCAAGGTCAGCGGGCTGCGCCTGCGCCACTCCACCGGCCATACCGAAACCGTGACCGCCGATGCCTATATCTGTGCCATGGGCAGCTATAGCTACCTGATGCTGAAGCCGATCGGCATCACCATTCCTGTTTACCCGGCCAAGGGCTATTCCGCGACGCTATCGACCGAGGGATTCGAGGGCGCACCACATGTGAGTCTGACCGACGAGGCGATGAAGATTGTGTTTTCGCGGCTGGGCAATCGCATGCGCATCGCCGGCACCGCCGAGCTCGATGGCTACAGCACCAATCTCTCCCTGATTCGCACCGAGGCGTTGGTGAAGCGCGCGCGCGAGCTGTTCCCGAACGCGGCGGACTACGATAATCCGGTTTACTGGACCGGCTTGCGTCCCGCCACGCCATCCAATTGCCCGCTGATCGGCCGCACCAAAATTTCCAATCTGTTCCTCAATACCGGTCACGGCACGCTGGGCTGGACCGAGGGCTGCGGCTCCGGCCGCGCACTGGCCGATCTGGTGTCGGGCAAAAAGCCCGATGTTGACTATCAATTCCTGCAATAGACCATGAGTGCAATTTCCCTAGCCGACGTTCAGGCCGCGCGCGGCGTGCTCGCCGGTCACGTGGCCAATACGCCCTGCCTTCATTCGCGCACGTTGTCGGAAATCACTGGCGCCGAGGTGTATCTCAAGTTCGAGAATCACCAGTTCACCGCCAGCTTCAAGGAGCGCGGTGCGCTGAACAAGCTGGTCTCGCTGACGCCGGAACAGAAACAGCGCGGCGTGGTCGCTGCCTCCGCGGGCAACCACGCGCAGGGCGTGTCGCATCACGCCACTCGACTGGGCATTCCCAGCATCATCGTCATGCCGAAATTCACGCCCAATGTGAAAGTCGAAATGACGCAGCGGCATGGCGCGACCGTGGTATTGCACGGTGAAAATTTCGACGAAGCCAAGGCACATGCGCTCAAGCTGGCGGAAGAAAAGCGGTTGACCTTTGTGCATCCCTACGACGATGCGCGCGTGATTGCCGGGCAGGGCACCATCGCGCTGGAAATGCTGGAAGCCCATCCCGAACTGGACATGTTGTGCATTGCCATCGGCGGTGGCGGCTTGATCGGTGGCATGGCGACGGCGGCTAAGGCGCTGCGGCCCGACATCGATGTCATCGGCGTCGAGACGGTGCGCTTTCCCTCGATGTATGCCGCGATCAACAAGAGCGCCGCCCAATTTGGCCCATCGACGATTGCCGAGGGCATTGCGGTGAAGGAACCCGGCAAGCTCACACGCGAGATCGTCGAGCGGACGGTATCAGACATCCTGCTGGTCGATGAGGGCGATATCGAGCAGGCCATCGTCATGTTGCTGGAAATCGAAAAGACCGTGGTCGAAGGTGCGGGTGCGGCGTCGCTGGCGGCATTGATGAAATATCCGGAGAAATTTGCTGGCCGCAAGGTGGGACTGGTGCTGTGCGGCGGCAATATCGATCCGCTGATGCTGGCCGAAATCATCCAGCGCGGCATGGTGCGCTCGGGCCGGCTTTCGCGATTGAAAGTTGAGCTGCGCGATCTTCCCGGCGCACTGGCAAAAATCACCGGCGTGATTGCCGAAGCCAATGCCAATATCGAGGAAGTGCATCACCAGCGCGCCTTCACCAATCTGCCGGTGCAGACGGCAGAGGTGGAGTTCGTACTGAAAACCCGCAATGCAGCGCAGGTCGATGACATCGTGGCACGCCTGGCTGAAGCAGGATTCAAAGCGTACGCACCTGACTCGGCCGGCTAGTACTTCTTTTTGCGCAATAAAAACGCCGGGCATGCCCGGCGTTTTTATTGATGCTTGATGCGCAAGCGAATCAGCTGCCGCTCTGAACCGGCTTCTCCTGCTTGACGGGACCGGTGACTTCCTTGTGCAGCATGATCACGAACGGGATCCAGCCAATCCACATCACCAGATCGATCAGCTCCATCGACAGCGGTGCATTGCCGTTGGGGAAATATTGCAGCATGGTCATTTCCTCGATGTGATCGAACACCGTCAGCCACACCAGAAGGAAACCGAGGCAAATCGGCAGTGACGTGATATGGCCGCGCAGCTTTCTCAGCAATGGGACCGCGATAATGATGCCGATACAGAAAATGTAGAGAGCGATCTTCCAGTTGTGGTGTTCGATGAAGAACCCCGCCAGCGCAGCTTCG
>JAEUNB010000335.1 GCA_016790625.1 Betaproteobacteria bacterium
CCCAGACCACAATTGCCCTGAAAGCCGCACCCGTGCTTGAGTTTTGATTCGAAATCACAGCCGCATTGCCGATTTGTCAACTAGTGTTACACAGGGCAATTTTGTGGAGCAAGTCACAGTGTTTCACCTTGCGCTGGACGATGATTCAGCCATCGCAACAACACAAAGGCCGCAGTCAAAAAGAGCTAAAGCGATACCACCGAATTTACTGCGACATTCATCAAACACCGGGCGCACTCCTGGGACCCTCTGACTTGGGACACATGTCTCCCGAGAGGATAGTCGGAACCGTACCGATGCAGGCCAGACCTGCTCCTTGATGTCAGAAAATTAAGAAGGGCACCGTCAGGTGCCCTTTTTCTTTGTGGATTGCGCTTAGACAAATCCGCGGAACGGCATGTTCAGCGCTGCAGGCCGCTGTATCCAGTTTCCTGCTGGATAGTCCGCGTCGCCGCTGATGGCATGAAGTGTATAGGCGTGCCGCGATTGCTCTGAGCGATTCGGCTCCGACAGATGCGGGAATGCGCCATGAAACACGATCAGCGTTCCCTCCTTTACTTCCAGCCATTCGAGCCGCGACATGTCCCACTTCAATTCCGGCTGCACCGGTTCCATCTTCAACTTGCCGTCGGCATCGCGCATGTACACCTCGCGCAAGCCTTTGGTGTGTTCGCCAGGAATGCCGCCCAAACAGCCGTTGCCGCGATGCGCATCCTCGATCGCAAACCAGAATCCCACCACCGACTGCGGCTCGGTATAAAGAAAGGTCGAGTCCTGATGGCACATGACTTCACCACCGATGCCCGGCTGCTTGAAGATGTACATGGACTGCACCAATTGCGGGTGATCGAGGCCGATGCCTTCCGCCACCGCCTGCAAACGCGGACCGCGCGAGAAGGCATCGAACAACGGGTCGAGATCGTGCATCGCGTGGCCGATCTTGTTGATGGCACGATCCAGCGGCACACATAGTTTGCCCTCCGCATCGAACGCGCCCTCCTCGAAAAACGCACCGATGCGATTGGCCGATTCCTCGAAGTAACGATCCTTGGCGTGGCTTTGGTCGCGCGTAGAGAACACCGTTCCTGGCGCTTCAGGCGCGTGCTCGGCCACCAGTGCCAGCGCGCGCGCCTTCAGCACATTGCATTGCTCGGCGGAGACGAAGTCCTCGATGACGATCACGCCGTCGCGTCGATACGCCTCGCCGGCTTCTGCCGGCAGGCGATCATTGCTATCGAGGCGGCAGCGATGAACCATTGACGTCTAGAACTTCTTGTAAAAGCGCAGGAAGTACGACGCGCCGTTGAGGCCAAACTGCACACTGTCGTAAATGAAGCCGTTGTCGGTCTCATTCGCATCTTGTTTGGTCGGCTTGACGTTGAAGATGTTCGCGCCGCCGATGGTGATTTTGGTATTGCGATCGAACGCATAGGTCAGGCTGAGATCGGCCGAGGTCTTGGCTTCGTAGCGCGCATTGGGCACGCCCGCAGCCGTGCCCGAGAATGTTCCCAACGTCTGCGGGCCGAAATGAATCACCTTCAGGTCGGTTTCCCACGGGCCGGTCACATAGTCGAAGCCCAGCGTGGCCTTGGAACGCGGGCCGCCCTGCTCGATAAACAGCCGCTCGCGCTCGGACAGCAGCACGTCTTCAAAGCCGCGCAGTGACGGCGGTGCTTTGATGCCGGTGACTTCGGTCTTGCTGTAGTTCAATGCCAGATAGGTCGACAGCTTGCCGCCGGCAATATCAGCCTTGTGCGAAACGGTGAGGTCCAGGCCCTTGGTTTCCGTATTGACCGAGTTGACGAAGAATTGTGCCTGCCCTACACCCAGGCCGGCAAGAATGCCGCCCAGCGCCGGATAGTTGTCTGCATCGAAACGTCCGGACAGAACAATACGGTCATCGATATTGATCTTGTACAAGTCCGCGGTGATCGACAGCGCTTTGGTCGGCGACAAGGCCATGCCTACCGTGTAGTTCTTCGACTTTTCTTCTTTCAGCTTGGGGATGCCGGCCGCGTTGGCGATCGCACTGCCGTTCGGTGCCAGCACCACGTCCAGCGCCTGGCCGCTGATGAAGTCGGTGAAAGTCGATGAGAAATACACCTGTTGCAACGACGGCGCGCGGAAACCGGTGCTGAACGCGCCACGGAACAGCAATTGATCGGAGGCCTTGAAGCTCGCTGCCAGCTTGCCGGTGGTGGTGGAACCAAAATCGTTGTAGCGCTCGTGCCGCAATGCCGTCTGTACCTTGAACTGATCGGTGACATCGGTTTCGATATCGACATAACCCGCCCAGCTGCTGCGGCTCTTGTCGGTCTGGTCGGCAGGCTGGAAGCCGGGGAAGCCTTGGCTGCCCGCGTTGCCGCCTGCGCCCACGCCGTCGGCATCGATGTAGGAGCCCCGTTCGCCGGCGCTGATGTTGTAATTCTCGCGACGGTATTCGGCGCCGAAGGCGACGTTCATGCCTTTCATCACACCATCGTAGAAACGGCTGAAATCCAGATTGGTGGTCGCCTGCTCGAACGCGAATCCACCCGCATCGAAGCGGTTGGGGCTGATGCCGCGTCCGCCGCCGGTCAGGTCCAGGTTGGCGATGGACGCGTTGAGCGTATTGCTGATGTTGTATTTGAGCTTGTTGTAGCCGTAGGTTTGCGACACATCCGCCTTCCATTCACCCCATTGCTGGCGGTGGCCGATGGTGCCGTAACGGTCATCGACGTCGCCATTGATGAAGGGGACAAATCCGTTCGGATACATCGCTGCGGAGTTGCGCGAAGGAATGTCATCCGAACCGATACCACCGCGCGCAAAGGCGGCGGAGGATGCATCGCGTTTCTGCACACCAGCAGTGAAATAAAGCTTGCCGGTGGGACTGGTCGGCAGATCGCCGTTTACATAAACCGTGGCATTTTCCACCTTGGTGTCGCCGATGATGCGCGGATTGCCGGCTTCGGCGCGATTGGAGCGGCCACGATCCAGATATTCCGCCGTCATCGCCAGCGTGCCGCCATTGCCAATCGCAAAGCCGCAATAGCCGGACGCGAGGTAATTCTTGCCGTCACCGGCCGAGTACTGTCCATAACCGAACACCGCCTCGCAACCGGCACGCTTCTTCAGCGTGATATCGATCACGCCGGCAATCGCGTCGGAGCCGTACTGCGCGGCCGCACCATCACGCAGCACCTGCACGTTATCCACTGCCAGCATAGGGATGGAGTTCATGTCTGTACCGGTGTTGCCGCGGTTGCGCGCACCGAACAGGTTGACCAGCGATACAGTATGGCGGCGCTTGCCGTTGACCAGTACCAGCGTCTGGTCCGAGCCCAGGCCACGCAATGCGGCTGAATCGATCAGGTCGGCGCCATCAGCGCCGGTCTGGCGGGTGGAATTGAATGAGGGTGAGACGTATTGAAGCGTCTGCGCAAGATCGAACTGGCCACCCTGCTCGCTCAGTTTGGCGAGGGGAATATAGTCGACCGGTACCGGTGTATCGGTTGAGGATGCATTGGCCCGACGCGAACCGACCACGCTGACCGCTTCCAGTGTCTGCGGCGCGTCTTTCTTCTCGGCGACCGGGGGTGTTTGGGCCAGCGCCGAACCGGCTGGAATCATCATCGTGGCGCCAACCGAACCCGCCAGCCTCAACAATACCGCGCGTCGCAGAATACTCATTTTATTGCCCCTTTTTATCTGTGATTTTGTTATTGAACTACCGTGCATCGATTGTAAATGAATGTATTGCTGCGCCGCAAAAAGAGAAACGCCACGAATTTACCCGTGGCGTTTTCGTTGTTGCTGGCTGATCAGATGGCGAATGTGGCTCCGCCCGAAACCTTCTCGGCGTTGCGATAGATCGAACCGTTCTGCGTGGCGAGATATTTGTCGAACGGAATTTCTTCCTGCTTGATGAAACCTTTCTCCGGTAGCGATCCGTCGCGAACCATTTCCACCACCGCGCAAATACTGGCGGCCGTGGTCCAGGAGATTGCGCGCCAGCTCTTGCCGTCCAGCTGCATCGCCGGATAGGCGCGCACATATTCGTCGCGGCACAGGCGGCCGCCCTTCTGGCCCTCGACTGCGGCATGAACAAACACCACGTCCTCGTCTACCGCCGGCAGTGCATTGCGCAGCAGCTTGTTGGCGGTGTCGCGATCATCGCGCAGATAAAGTTCGTTCAGCAGAAAGCGCATCAACTCGCAGTGACCGGGATAGCGCATGGTCTTGTAATTGAGTTCTTCGACTTTGCCGAGGTAGGTTTCACACATCGTGCCCAGGCCACCCGATGTGGTGAATGCCTCCAGCACCAGTCCGTGCACCAGAATCATTTCCAAGCCTTCCAGCGCCGGCACCATTTGCGGCTGGCCGTTGCGGATCACTTCGCAATCGTTGATGTACTCGTTGATCACGCCTTCGGGGGACCAATTGAGCGCATAACCCAATTTGCCGCGCGGATGCTGCGGCAATGCGCCCACGCGCAATTCGATCGAGCGCAGCGTGTCGAAACGGCGGGCCAGGTCGGCACCGACGATACCGATAAAGCCGGGGGCCAGTCCGCATTGCGGCGCCATCACGCCCTTCGCGGTATGCGACATTTCCAGAATCGCCTTGGTGGTCGGTACGTCTTCAGTCAGGTCGAAATAGTGCATGCCCGAATCATGCGCGACCTGCGCGATCGAAACGTTGAGATGGAACGGCAGGCACGACAGCACGGCATCCTGGCCGGCGAGTGCCGTCTTCAAATTGGCCGGGCTGGAGATGTCCAGTGCGCGCGTTTCGAATGACAAACCAGTCGGCGGCGCGGCATCAAAACCGGTGACGGTAAATCCGGAGCGGGTGAGTAGTGTTCCGACCAGGCTGCCCACTTTACCGAGGCCCAGGACGGCAACTTTTTTCAGTGTTGTGCTCATTGTTGTTGAAGTGCTTGATTGTCGAGGGCGCTATTTTGCGTCAAAACCCCGCCTCGCAACCGAAACGCGCACTTTCACACACTAGGAAGCGGCTGCCGCTTTCACCCGTTCCCGAACGCGATCCCGAAAGTAGCCGTTTTCCAGATAGCGATACAAGTTCTTGCCGGGGCAAACGGTTTGCCGCGAATGATCCTTGTGGCCCTCGATTTTTTCCACCGGCACGCGGTACTTTGCTGCCAGCATTGCCATCGTTTCCACCACCGCCGCGAGCTGGGCTTCGTTCGGTTCAACTTCCTCGAAATTACCCACCACCTCGATCAGTGCGTGGCCCGCGGGATCGTATTCGGTGTTGGTGTCGCCGGCAAATTTAATGTTGCGGCCCTCGTAAATGTTACCGTCGAGATCGATGACGTAGTGGTACGGCAGGTCCAGCCACTTGCGCGTGTCGCGCGACCACCTCTGCAGGTTTTGCATATAGGCGATCGGATCCTTGCCGCGCGGAAAGGCAACGCCGGCGTGATGCAGCGTGATCCGGTTGATCGTATGACGACGAGCACGGCTTTCGTCGGCCGGCGTACCACCCCATTGCGCAACGGAAATAATTCGGCGCTCGGTGTCATCGATAGTGGTCACGCGCACAGGCCCGGCGCAACCCGCGAACAGTAGCGCACCCAGCGCGAGTGTTGTAATTGTCAGAAGATAATTCAGCAAAACTCCAGCACCGGCGCGGCTCTCCAGCCATTTTTGCCCGAAAAGGCGCGCCATTGCTGGATTTCCACTTTCACCGAGCATGCCACACACCTCACGCCGCCTTGAGATCGCGACTTGCCGGCGCGGACACCAGCCACAGCCCCGCGAACGTCAACGCACCGTTGATAATCAACAGTTCAAGGCCGACTTCATAACCGCCAAACAACGACTTCTGCCACGCATCGATGGCAAAGCACAGCAGCGGCGCGGCGATGGCAATCGCCGGAACCATGCCGTCATTGACTACGCGCCTGGTCATCATGCCGAAGGCGAACAGGCCCAGCAGCGGGCCATAGGTGTAACTGGCGATTTTCAGGATAAGGCCGATCATGCTCGGGTTGTCGGCCCATTTGAACACCATTACCAGCAGCAAAAACAACGCAGCGAAGGTCAGGTGTACACGTTTGCGCAGCCGATTCTTGGCGTCCTCTGTCATATCGTCGCGACGCTTCATGCCGAGGATGTCGATGCAAAAGCTGGAGGTCAGCGCCGTGATGGCACCGTCGGCGCTGGGGAACAATGCGGAGATCAACGCGATGATAAAGATGATCTGCACCATCGCTGGCAGGTGACCGAGCACAATAGCCGGGAACAGCTTGTCCCCGGTTGCCGTGACGCCCACCACCGGAGCGAACAGATGCAGCAGCCCACCGAGAAACAGGAAAAGCAACACCACGCCCAGCATGATGAAGCTCAGCACGATGATATTTTTCTGCGAATCGGCCAGCGTTTTGACCGAAATATTCTTTTGCATCATTTCCTGATCCATGCCGGTCATGGCGATGGCGATAAACATGCCGGCAAGGATTTGCTTCAGCCAGAACTGTTTGCTGTTGACGTCGGTGGAAAAGATGGTCGAGAGGCCGCGCTGATCCATTTGCGCAAGGCTTTGCGTAAACGACAGGTTGAGGCTGTCTAGCAGATAGACCACGCAGATCACCAGCCCTGCCAGCATGCAGGTGGTCTGCAGCGTGTCGGTCCAGACGATGGTCTTCACCCCGCCCTCATAGGTGTAGAGCAGGATCATGACGATGATCACCAGCGCCGTCACCCAGAACGGCACATGAAGGCCATCGAGGATCGCGTCCTGCAGGATTTTCACCACAAGGTAGAGCCGCGCCGTTGCGCCCAGTGTGCGCGAGAGGATGAAAAACGCTGCGCCGGTCTTGTACGACTTTCGGCCCAGCCGTGTATCGAGATAGTGATAGATCGAGGTGACGTTGAGCCGGTAGTAAAGCGGCAACAGCACGAACGCGATGACGAAGTACCCTAACAGGTGGCCGAGGATGATCTGGAAATAAGTGAACGACGTGATGCCGACCGCGCCCGGCACGCTGATAAACGTCACGCCAGACAGCGAGGTACCGACCATGCCGAATGCCACCAGCATCCAGTTGCTGCTCTTGTTGCCGATAAAGAAGCTGTCGTTATTGGCGTTGCGCGATGTGATCCATGCGACACCGAGCAGGATGGCGAAATAGGCGATGACAACGGCAAACAGGACGGTCGGGGACATTATCGGCCGGTGCGGCTAAGGAGAAATTCGCACCGATTGTATCCCGCCTTCAGTACGCTTCCTCCAGCATCATGCGATATTCCTCTGCCGTCGCGATGCGCGGGTTGGTGCCGTGACAATGGTCCTTGAGGGCCTTGGCGATCGCCTCGTCGAAGAACGACCTTGGCAGGCCCATCTCGCCCAATCCACTCGCAATACCAATATCGCGGTTGATGTCGACGATAAACTTGTCCACGGCGGCATCGGCAGGCAGGCCCATCGCGCGGCGCAATTTGGCGTACTTGTCCTGCCCCACCACGCTTTCGGCGGTTGAATTGAATCGCAAGACGGTCGGCAGCACCACGGCATTCAGGGTGCCGTGATGCAATGTCTTGCCGGGATAACTGCCCAGCGCGTGCGACAGCGAATGCACCGCGCCCAGCCCCTTCTGGAATGCCATTGCGCCTTGCATCGAGGCCGACATCATCTGCCGCCGCGCCTCGCGATTGCTGCCTTCGTTGACGGCAGTGCGAATCCATTTCATCGCGCGCTCCAAACCATCCAGCGCGATGCCTTCGGCAGGCGGATTGAATGCCGCCGACAGGAAAGTCTCGATGCAATGCGCCGCCGCATCCATGCCTGTCGCCGCGGTCAAACCCGGCGGCAGGCCGAGCGTGAGATCGGGGTCGCAGATCGCCGCTTTCGGCATCAGGTTCCAAGAATGAAAACCCACCTTGCGGCCATCGTTCAACACGATAATCGCGCCACGCGCGACTTCGCTGCCGGTGCCTGACGTGGTGGGAATCGCAATCAGCGGCGCGGCCGCCGAAGTGATTTTCGGGCTGCCCCCCTCGATGGTGGCGTATTGAGTCAGCGGCTCGGGATGGGTTGCCAGAATCGCCACCGCCTTGGCCAGATCCATCGAGGAGCCGCCGCCAATTGCAATCAGGCCATCGGCGCCGTGCGCGCGATATTGCGCCAGCGCTTTCAGCACCATCGCTTCGGTAGGATTACCCGGTGTTTCATCGAACACCGAATGCGGCAGCACACCGGTAATCGAAGCCAGCGCGCGCTCCGCCACACCGGCCGCCACCACGCCCTGGTCGGTCACCACCAGCGGCCGCTTGATGCCGACGCGTACGCACTCGTCTTTCAGCAAGGCCGACGCGCCGAAGTCGAACTGAATCTGGGTCAGGTAATAAATCAGTGCCATGTTGCCGTTCCGTAATGTGTTGCGCCTATTTTCCTGCCGCGGCGCGCAGATTGACCGGCCGCACTTTGCCGCCTTCCACCACGCCCACCTGAATATTGGCCGACGAACCACCATTTTCGGCGACGCCATCCAGATCATTGGGATTGTTGGCTGGTGGCAGTGCTTTCATCGCCTTGTCCAGTTGCGCGCGAATCGCGGTCGCATCGCTCACGGTCTTGGCCAGCTTCATCGCGATTGCCGTCGCGTGAACAGCGGTGTAGTTGAGTGACACCTCGGTGGACGGATCGCGGCCGGCGGCTATCTTGCGATAGCGCTCGACAAAGTTTTTCACATGCGGTCCATTGTTCTCAACCAGCGGCAATACACCGATCGAGCCTTCCAGCATCGCGTATCCACCGGTAACCTTGGAAATCTCGTCCATCTTCGCCTGATCGATGATGACGAAACCGCCCTTGAAGCCCAGCTCGCGCGCCTGCTTGATGACCAGCCCGGTGGGCTCGGAAGCGCCGCCGATAAACATCACATCCGGCTTGCCCGCCAGCGCACGGCTGACACCACTGTAGAAATCGGTGGCGCGGTTATACGACATCGGATTTTCCGCCACCACCTTGCCGCCCGCCGCTTCCCACGCCGGCTTGAACGCCGCGGTCCAGGTCTTGGCATAGTCATGGTCAGCATTTGCAATGGCCAGACTCTTGCCGTACTTGCCCATCGCATGCTTGATGAAGTGATCGATATAGGTAGTGAACTCGGGCGGGATACGCAGCGTCAGCTTGTTACCGCGCGCGGTCACCTGCGGCACGCTGGTATACGAAAGCAGCAAGTATTTCTGCGCTTCGTTGTTGGTCTGCAGCGCAAAGCTGCCGCCGGAGTGTGGTACCAGGATTGCCGGTGTCTTGTGCTCCTGCACCAGACGCTGTGCGTTGATGGCGGTTTCGCTGGGATTGTATTTGTCGTCCAATGGCACGATCACCAGCTTGTACTTCTTGCCGCCGACCTCGAAGCCGGCCGCGTTGATTTCACTGGCTGCCATCTCCATGCCAGCCAGCACGTTCTTGCCGTATTGCGCGGCGCCACCGCTGAGCGGGCCGGAATAGCCAATCTTGACCACGTCCTGCGCGTAAGCCGCCTGCACACCCAATAGCGGCAACAGTAAGGCGAAAACGGTTTTGATTGTCGAGTTCAGTCTCATGCTCTTCTCCACTCCGGTTCAAATACGGCTCTTATGTACCAATGTACGCTTTGCGTATCGCTTCATTACTCATCAGGCTGTCGCGATCGCCTTCCAGCACGATGCGGCCACGCTCCAGCACGTAAGCGCGATGCGCAATCTTCAGTGCGGCAAACGCATTCTGCTCCGCCAGCAATACCGTCGTGCCGGCACGATTGATCTGCGAAATCACCTCAAAAACCTGCTTGACCACCAGCGGCGCCAATCCCAGCGATGGCTCGTCCAGCAGCAGTACTTTCGGACGCCCCATCAGCGCACGGCCGATGGCGACCATCTGCTGCTGGCCGCCGGAGAGCGAACCCGCCGGATCATTCTGCTTGTGTTCAAGAACCGGGAACAATGCCATCACCTCATCCAGCCTCTTGCGATTACCGGTCTTGTCCCGTCGATGCACATATGCGCCAAGCATCAGGTTCTTCATTACCGACATGCCAGGAAACAGCTTTCGCCCCTCGGGGCACTGCACCACGCCCTGTTCAACAATGCGCGACGGCTTCATGCCGACCAGTTGGCAATCGCCGTAGCGGATTGAGCCGGCGCATGCTTTCTGCAAGCCACTGGCGGCAAGGAATATTGAACTCTTGCCGGCACCATTGGCACCGAGCAATACCACCAGTTCGCCTTCGTTGGCGTGGAGGCTCACCTCATCCAGCGCGCGAAAGCTGCCGTAATTGAGCGAGACATTTTCAAACGCCAGCATGCTCGCTCCCGAGATAGGCGTCGATCACCGCCGGATTGGCGCGAATTTCCGCCGGCGTGCCCTCAGCGATCTTTTCACCATAGTTCAATACCATGATGCGATCGGCCAGGCTCATGATCATGTTCATCTTGTGTTCGATCAGGCATACGGTTATCCCGTTTGCCACCATCTTGCGGATCAACTCTGCGAGTCCTTCCGTCTCTTCCGGATTGACGCCGCCGGCCGGCTCATCGAGCAGCACCAGTTGCGGATCGGTAGCAAGCGCCAGCGCAAAGGCCACGCGCTTGCGCTCTTCCTGCGAGATGTCGGCTGCCAGCCGCGTCGCAATTTTTTCGAGGCCGACGAATTCCAACGCTGCGTGGGCCTTGTCCCGGCAAATCTGCTCCTCACGCTTCAACCGGCTGCTGCCGATCAGCACGTCCAACAGGCCGGATTTCGTACGCAGGCGATGACCGACGATCAAATTGTCGAGCACGCTCGCCTGATTAAACAGTACAGTGGTCTGGAATGTACGCGACACACCCAGAACAGCAATCTGATCCGCGCGCAAGCCGGTAATGTCGCGGCCCTGCAGCAGTATTTGTCCCGACGTAGGCTTCTGCACCCCGCTCAGCAGATTGAAAAAAGTTGTCTTGCCCGCGCCATTCGGGCCGATGATGGCGTTGACCTTGCCGGTTTCAATTTTTGTGCTGACATCGCTAACTGCTGCGAGGCCACCGAAACGCTTGCCGAGATTGCGCACCTCAAGCATGGCCACTCCCGTGCGGTTGCGCCGCCTTGCGCGCACGCCATGCAATGAAACTGCCGACAATGCCATGCGGCACAAAAATCACCAGCAGCACAAGAATCGGCCCGAACACCAGGAAGCGATATTCCTGCAGCCATTGCAGCGTCTGCGTGATCCACGGAACGGTGAGACCGCCCAGCACCGGCCCCAGCAAGGTACCGATACCGCCGACCAGCATGTACATGGTCATATCGAAGGTGTGCTCAACACCCGCAATGCCGGGACCAAGGAAGCGCACGAAACCGGCATACAAGCCGCCGGCCAGGCCGGCATAGAACACCGACAGCATGAACGCGAGCAGCTTGTTGCGCATCAGGTTGATGCCCAGCGATTCAGCCAGATCGTCGCCATTGCGGATTGCCATGAAGGTGCGGCCGAGCAGCGAACTCACGATCCGATGCATCACCCACAATCCGACGACCAAAAAGAAAAACACCAGGTAGTAAAGCGCGCGCGGCGAATCGAACGTCAGCGGCCCGATTGGCGAGGGTGCCGGAATACCGATGATGCCGACCGTGCCGTGCGTCAGGCTCTCCCATTTCTCAATCACCAGGAACAGGATGTAGCCCACGCAGAGCGTGAAGATGGAAAAGTAGTGGCCCTTCAACCGCAGCGAAACGATGCCGATGAAAAATCCCAGCAGCGCTGCTACCGGCCCGGCGAGCACGAAGGCAATCCAGAACGGAACCTGATAGTCGACGGTGAGAATGCCCACTGTGTACGCACCGACGGCCATGAAACCAGCGTGCGCGAGATTGTATTGGCCGGTGTAGCCGGTGACGAGATTTAAACCAAGCGTCGCCAGCACATAGATATAGGCTGTAGACATGACGGTCAGGTGATAGTCATTGCCGGCCAGAAACGGAAACACCAGCCCCAGCACCAACAACATGATCCAGCCAAGCTTCGCGTTTAGCCGCATCATCAACGCGCCGCGTTCGGGAACAGGCCCTGCGGACGCAGGGACAGGATCACCACCAGCAAGGTAAAGGCGATGATGTCCTTGTAGTGATCGGACACGTAGAACGCGCCGAAACTCTCGGCCAAACCGATGATCAGCCCGCCGGCGATGGCACCGGGAACGCTGCCCATGCCGCCCAGAATGATGATGACGAATGCCTTGGTGATCACCAGATGCCCCATCGCCGGATAGACCAGATTGATCGGTGCATACAACGTTGCCGCCACTGCGGCCAGAACACCGGAAAGCGCAAACGTCAGCATGGCCACGCGATTTGCATTGATGCCCACCAGCGCCGCACCCTCGCGGGTTTGCGCCATGGCAACGATGGTCGAGCCGGTCACGGTGCGCGTCAGGAACAGGTGCACGATCACCACCAGCGCGAAAGCAGCCCCGATGATCAGCAAACGTTGGACTGGGGCCGTTACGCCGGCGAGGTCAACTATGCCGGTGTAAGGCGATTGCATGCGCTGGAAGTCCGCGCCCCAAATCGCCTGTGCGGCCGCTTCGAGAAACAGCAGCACGCCGATGGCCGCAATCATCGGATGCAAAGGCGATGCATGCCGCAAGGGATGAAACACCAACCGCTCCGCCAGTACCGCGAGCAGCGCCACACACGCGGCAGAGCCCAGCATCGCCAGCCAGTAAGGCCAACCCCACGCCGTCATCAGATGGAACGAAACAAACGCGCCGGCCATGTAGAACGCGCCGTGCGCGAAATTCGGCACGTGCAACACGCCGTAAACCAGCGTCAGACCCAGCGCCACCAGGCAATAAACACCGCCTAGCGTCAGGCCATTCAATACTTGCTGGAAGAACAGATCCAAGCGACTAGCTCACGAAACGGCAGCTGCCGTCGAAATCGGTTCGTCCCGTCACGCTCGCTCCTCGTTGATTGATCTTGTCCGGCAGCTGAGCTTGCGCGGCGATCTGGTTGTTGCCGAATGATGCGCAAGCGGGGTGACGGCGTCAATCAGCCAAGGATGACGGCGTAAAAATACGCAGGCCCGGTTTCGCATCGCGAAACCGGGCCTGCCGAGGTCGATTTGCTATTGCAGGCGGAAGGTAAACGGCACCTCGACTGCCACGTCACGGCCCTGCCCCACGCAGGCGAACTGGCCTACCGCATTGATCACGCTGCTGTTGAAGGCGCGATTCGACGAGCTGACGATATCGATATTGCGGATTTGTCCATTCGCCCCAACGACAAAGCGCGCCAATACATCACCCTGCAAACCCTGGCGACGTGCTTCAGGCGGATAGCGCATGGTCGAACGTATGCCTTGCGCATTCGGGCAGGCGGCTGCGAGACCGGTGGAAGGCGTAACGCTGCCTTCGGTCGGCATGGTCACGACTGGTCCGGGATTCGATGGCGCGACCTCGGCAACAGGCGCGACGCTGATCGCATCAACTACCACCGGCGGAACATCCAGTATCGGCGGCGGCATCACCACATGCTGCGGAGCGGTCAGCGTCTGCTTTGGCAGCTCCATCTTTGTTGGCGGCGGCTTGGGATTATCCGGAATGATGACCACAGTGAGGTCCTCCGGCGGCGCAATGCGCGGAATGGTGCGTGTGACACCCAGCATCAACCCGCCGATCACCAGCACATGAGCGACAGCTACCATCGCCAAGCCGCCAAACCGTTGAACCGGGGTCTTGCGTTGCAGAACGAATTCCATTGCAGCCTCCTTTGGGTGAATGAAACCAGCCTCGAAATCCTGCGCACTCGCCATATCCATCGCCTGCGCCTTACTGCTTCAACGTATGGCGCTGGCAAAAGGGTTACGGCAACAATGCATAAAGCAAAGCTCGCGCCCACGGCAGTATCCAAAGTGTCGGCCAGCTTTACACTCATCAATGTAAACAATCATGAATCACTCGCAAAGGCATGATTGGTATGAGAAATTATTTTTGGCCCGGCGATTGCTTTTAATGGTGCGCAGCATCGCCAATCGCTTTTCCAATAACAATATTTTCGGGACGCACTCATGAAACCAATGCAAAAAAACCTGCGCAGCAAGCTGCGTGGCGCACTACTTTCGGGCCTGATTTTCTCTGGCCTGCTCGCATCGGCACCGGTATCCGCCGGTTTGATCACCGTGACAGGCTTCTCGCAAGGTTCCGCCACCACGGTTCACATCCAGTCTGTTACCCCAAATACCGGCCTGCA
>JAEUNB010000394.1 GCA_016790625.1 Betaproteobacteria bacterium
CGGAAATCGCGGAAGTGCGCTGGTTCGATTGCCGCGATGCACCGCTGTGCTCGCCGGTGGGCCTCATCATTCTGAATTGGCTGAAACAGCGCGACCTGATCGCGTAATTGTCAAAAAAGCATGGGGAAAAATTTCATGCAGCAGATCGTCGATTTCATTCTGGAACTGGACAAGCTCAAGGGCGTGACGCGCAAGGTCAAGCCGCTGGGGCTGGCCCGCTACGAAAACTCAGCCGAGCACAGCTGGCAGCTGGCGATGATGGCATCGGCAATGGCGCATCACGCCGAGACGGAAATCAACGTCAACCACGTCATCGCCATGCTGCTGGTGCACGACATCGGTGAGATCGATACCGGCGACACCATCGCCTATGCGACCGAAGGCATGGCCGAGCGAAAGGCAGACGAGCTGGCAGCGGTGCAGCGCATTTTCGGCATCCTTCCCGATGACCATGGCGAACGCTTTCTCGCGCTATGGCTGGAATTCGAAGCCGGTGAGACCGCCGAATCGCGCTTCGCCAACGCGGTCGATCGCGCCATGCCGGTGCTGCTCAACCTCGCCAACAACGGACAGAGCTGGCGTGAGAACGGCATCAGCCACGCGCGCGTGGTGGCGCGCGTGAAGCCACAGATTCATGCCGGGTGTCCCGCGCTGTGGGAATATCTGGAAATCGAGCTCGACGCGGCGCGTGACAAGGGTTACTTCGGCGCATAGCGCCACAGCCCGGCAGCGAGCGACAACACTCCGCAAAAAAGACAATGCCCGTCAATTACGCCAGAAACCTGACCGGACACAACCGCACCAGCCGGGGAAACCGGCATCTGGGATTTGTGCTGGCCTTTGTCGCCGGCGCCATCAATGCCGGCGGATTTCTGGCGGTGAGGCAATACACGTCGCACATGACGGGAATCGTCTCTTCCATGGCGGACAGCCTGGTACTGGGTGAGACAACGATCGTGCTGAGCGGACTCGGCGGCCTGATCTCATTCCTGATGGGGGCGGCCAGTTCCGCAGTCATGATCAACTATGCCCGGCGGCGGCACCTGCAGAGCGAATATGCGCTGCCGCTGCTATACGAGGCAGCCTTGCTGGTCTGCTTCGGCTTGCTGGGCGCCCGCCTGGCCATGATCGAAGGCCTGTTCGTGCCGATCACCGTGATGCTGCTGTGCTACATCATGGGGCTGCAGAACGCTGTCATCACCAAGCTGTCGAAAATGGAAATTCGCACCACACACATCACCGGTGTGGTCACCGATATCGGCATCGAACTGGGGAAACTTTTCTACTGGAACCGCCGCGCCGGACCGGCCCAGCCCGGCGTGATGGCAAACCGCGAGCGCCTGCGCGTCCTGACCACGCTGGTGGCGTGTTTCTTTACCGGCGGCGTGCTGGGCGCGCTGGGATTCAAATATCTCGGTTACGCGTCGGCGGCCTTGCTGTCGCTGGTGCTGGTCGCGCTGGCGGCCGTACCGGCCATCGACGACCTGCGCAAGACATTCCGACACCGCGCAAATTGACCACGCGAATCGCAACCTAGCCCAGACAGAGTCAGTAGAGAATGTTTGCGCCGAAGTTTGGTGCGCGCCCTTCCGCGACATCGCGTTTCCAAACGGCCAGGCGGCCATCCTCCATCTTCCAGAAAGTGGCACAAAGATCGAAGTACTCGATCACAGCCTGCTTCTCGCCAGCTGCAGCCATTTCTCCGGCAAACAGCATATTAGGGCCGAACGTATTCATCTGCGGCGAACCTTTCGAACGGGCGGAAGCGAGCAGATAGCCCCGCGCTGCGGCCATGTCGCCCTGCCGAAGCGCCAACCTGCCCAGGCCGGAATTGGCCTTGTGGATGGCATTGCCGTAGTTCCAGTCGCTGCGGTAGTTGTCCGTCAACGCCAGCAATTCGGTGGCCACCGCTTTTGCTTGTTCTGCCGTGGCGGGCTCGGCCTGCCACAAGGCCACGTCGCCCAACGCCACCCAGCGTTCGTACTCGTCCTTTGCTTCCGCCAGCGTCTTCGCCGCCCGCTTTCCGCGATCGGCCTGGTCGACTTTGACCGTCGGTCCGAATTCAGCGTTAAGGCGATTGAAGTTCTTGCCCAAAAAATAAAACGCGCTAACGGCAATGGCGATCACGCCAATCAACGAACCGACCACCATGAAAATCGAGTTCATGCTGTTCCTGATCAGAAAAAGTTGGCGTCACACTATCACCGGTGTTTGGCGACCGCAATCGTGGATTCCCCCAGAGCGCGAGAAGTCCGCCGCCGCCATAGTTTCGTTTGCCGATAGATTCGGCCACCGGCGGCGTGACGCCGTGACCTGCCGGTGAAACAATGTTTTCAGTGCCACGGAATGCAACGTGCCCCATCGCCAAACGTTGCTGCCGGTTTCGTCGCACCACTGCCGGCGGGCAGTCCTCCCATGCCCGCCGGCTATTTACCGGAGGCATTCATGTTCAAGCTGTGCCAAAAGATTCTGGGCCTGATCCTGTGTGTCTGCATCACCGCCTGCACGTCGCTGCGCACCGTGCCCGTGACGCCCGAGGGCAGCGGCGCCACCGCATCGCACAAGCTCAATGTCGGCGACGAAATCGTCGTTGCCAGCCGATCCGGCGGTTCGCAGACGATGGTGATCAATGCAATCGAAGCCAACGCGCTGCTTGGGCGCGTGGACGGGGTTCAGCAGCCGGTACGCATCGCGTTCAACGACATCGCACAGGTTGAGCGGCGGGAGATAGACGCGCTGAAGTCGGCAGTCCTGGTGTTGTTGATTGTGGTTGGCGGCTCGGCGGCGTTGCTCAAGAAAGCGGCGTTCTTTCCGCCTGCG
>JAEUNB010000413.1 GCA_016790625.1 Betaproteobacteria bacterium
TGTGCCGGTGCCGGTGTCGCGCGCGTCGATGGTGACATCGCGAACGCTTTCAACCACGCCCAGTCGTACCGTCTGCTCGCCACGCACCTGGCTGCGCGTGTAGTTGCCGCCGCCCAAGCCCGGTGATGCGCAACCCGCAACCAGCAAACCCGAAAATACCGCACCCAAGACCAACATCCGTTTTGTTGCCATTGTCTTCTCCTGTCCCTTACCAGAGGGATTCATCAAATGCTGCCGAATAGCGAGCTTCGATTTCCTCGCGCGTCGGCTGGTGTCCTTGCGGGCCGCGGTGCTCGATCTTCAGGCTGCCCATGGTATTCGCCAGTCGCCCAACTCTTTCCCATGACCAGCCGCGTTCAATTCCGTAAAGCATGCCCGATCTATATGCATCGCCGCAACCGGTTGGATCCACGCGCCGATTCTCCTTAACGCTGGGCACGGTGATTTGTTGACCGTCGGCGTAGATCACCGATCCTTCCGCGCCTTTTGTAACAAAAAACGCCTTCACCCGATCAGTCAACTTCGACAGCGGCTCGCCGGTACGCTCTTCGAGCACCCGCGCTTCATAGTCATTGACGGCCACATAGTCGGCAAGTTCAATGAAATGACGCAGCTCGTCGCCATTGAACACGGGCAGGGCCTGTCCCGGGTCAAAGATGAACGGAATCTTGTGATCATGAAACTGCGCTGCGTGCTGCAGCATGCCGTCACGTGAGTCCGGCGCCACGATGCCGAAACTGACGTTTTTAGCGTCGCCTACTTTATTTAAATATGAGGACGCCATTGCACCTGGATGAAACGCCGTGATCTGGTTGGCGTCAAGATCGGTGGTGATAAATGCCTGCGGCATATAGGCACCTGAAATCTCTCGCACATGAGTACGGTTGATGCCCAGTTTGTCCAGCCGGTCCTTGTAGGGGCCGAAATCCTCGCCGACCGTCGCCATGACCAAGGGGTCGTCGCCAAGCAATTTCAGGTTATAGGCAATATTGCCTGCTGTGCCGCCGAACTCGCGACGCATGTCCGGTACCACAAAGGCGACATTCAGGACGTGGATGTGGTCGGGAAGAATGTGTGTCTTGAATTCGCCATGGAACACCATGATGGTGTCGTAGGCAATTGAACCGCAGATCAGGACGGGCATGGGAGAAATTTGTCAAATAAAACAGGATTATATCGCCTGCTTTGCAAGTTGATCGGCGGACCGGCCTGCCGCTTGTCGGCTGGAGGATTCTGTTCATTGACACCTATTTGTCAACTCTTGTAAATTGCATTTACACGAGTTTGCTTTTATGAACTCGGCGCCCTCAGCAGCAACAGCGGTCACAAAAAAGCGAATTCTGAAACAAGGCAAACTCATCGAAAGATGAGGACGCAAAGTCTCCGGTCTAAAGGATTAGAAAATCCTACGATAGCGGGATTACCAGAGAGTCGGATGCGGGTGTTTTCCTGCATCAAGTCTGTGTAAAGTCGGCCAAATCCTGCGGCTGACGTGCACTCCCTGAAGCGGGAGTCCATTCGAGACACAGTCTTGCTGCCTCTTCTGAGAGTCCTGCAATGCACTTCGTGTGCAGCCGTGATGCTTTGGTCCTCATCCTCGCCGAATTTGCGGATGCAAGTGGTAACTCTGCGTCAACGGGCGCACGGAGATGGATATGGCAGCGCAAACCCTTGATAACGTGATTTCAATCGCATCCGGCGAAGTGCGCACGCAGCGCATTGCGCGCGCCGTAAAGCCTGAGTCGGTTGGCATGGTCAACGATTGCCGCGATATCGCGCTGAAACGGATCGCTGAAGTGCTATCCGGCACTTTTGACAAGATTGAAGATGAACTCTTCGAGATGGCGGAAAAGTCAGTCGATCGTGAAACACAGAACATGTATCTTGATGCGCGGTCTCAGGCGCGGGAAAAACGCGGTGCGATTGAAGCGTCGTTCAAAAAGCAATTCCTGAGTTTTTTCGCGCAGAAAGTTGCTGGGGGTGACGTATCGGGCAAACCCGCCAAGGTCGACTACTCATCGATGGAGTTGTCGCTGGTCGAAGATAGTGATTTGGAGGAAAAGCTCGCCGTGGACAACATGGCGAAGCGATTGTCCGACAAGTGCGATGACGAGTTACGTGCATTGTCCCAACGCATGGGGTTCCTGCTGTCTGATCCGGAAATGAATGATGACGACAATCCGATGTCGCCCGATACCGTGATCAAGGCCCTGAAAGTTGCATGTGATCAGATGACTTCCGGGTTTCAGACCAAGCTGACTGTGTTGCGTCTCGTCGAACAGCATATGGCAGGCGAGATGCTTGGCGTTTATCGTGATATCAACAGCCATCTGGTTGCGCGCCAAGTTCTGCCGCAAATCCGCCCAAGCTATCGCAAGTCCCAGACGGTGTCGGCGCGCAAACCGTCCGCTGCAGCGCCGGCAACACCGGTAGCCAGTGCGTCGACTGATAGTGCGAACGCGACCGGGGCCTTTGCCAATCCGGCGGCAGATATCTTTGCCACACTGCAACAGCTGATGTCTGGCGGCGGAGGATTTGATCGCGCGCTTTCCGCCGGTAGCGCTACGCCGCCGGCATTCGGCGTCACGACAGGCAGTTTTTCACCACCGCCACCGGCAGGGTCGGCAGCACAGACGCAATCTACTACCGAGGCGATGCGCGCTATTGCGACAGCACAACCCTCGGTGACCAGCGCGGGCTTGGTTTCTGCGCTGACGCAAATGCAGCAGCAATTCCAGTCGGCCGATATCGGTGCGATGGCTGCCATGCGCGCTTTCGTGCCGGGGGCGACGTCGCCGGCCGACCTGAATGTGCTGCGCGATATCCGAGCTCATGGTGCCGCCCAGGGAAGCTCGCCGATTGATGTCATGACGATAGACATTGTGGCGATGCTGTTCGACTATGTATTTGAAGACAAGCTGATCCCGGACGCGGTAAAGGGCCTGTTGGCGCGGCTGCAAATTCCGGCGCTAAAGGTCGCCATTCTCGACAAATCATTCTTCTCGCGCAAAAACCATCCGACGCGGCGCCTGCT
>JAEUNB010000129.1 GCA_016790625.1 Betaproteobacteria bacterium
GGCGTAGTTGAGGCGATCGGCGTGAAAATACTCAACCGTTTTGCGTATACGCTGCTTGTAATTGGTCGCCGCGACGATCTGCATGTATTCCTTCGGCGGCAGGCGAACTTCGCGAATTTCACCGGCTGGCGTCTGCACCACCAGCTTGAAGTAGTTGAACGCACCCTCCTTTTGGCCGGCGACAACGATCTTGCTCTTCCATCCGGACGTGTATTCGGGAAACAACACGCGAATCGCGTCGTCACGCCAGCGATAGCAGCCCAGCGCCGCAAGCGTCGGCGCGATGTTCTCCACCGTAAAGTTGATGCCGAGATGTTTCGCCAGCACCGTAGCCCGATCCTCACTGAAAGAGGATGAGTCCTGCTCAGGTAGCATCAGGCCAAACACTTTTTCGGTGCCAAAGGCCCGCACCGCCAGTGCCGCGCAAACCGAACTGTCGATACCGCCCGACATGGCGATAATCACGCCACGCCGCCGTAAATCACGTCCGACCGCATGCCTCATCCACGCGGCAATACGATCCGCTTCGGTGCCATAGTCAATATCGAACAGGCCGGCATGCAGTTTGCCGGATTTGGTTTCCTGGCTCATTTGCGGTTCCTGTTAAGCGGGTTGCGCGCTGGATGCCTTCTTGCGGCGCACGAACGCTTCAACATTGGTCAGGCTGTCCAGATTTTCCGGCAACAGCTCGGCATCGCCGACCTTGATGCCATAGGTATCTTCAAGAAACATCACCAATTCCATAAAGCCGCTTGAATCGAGGATGCGCTCCTTCATGAAGGAGGCATTCTCGGCGATGACAACGTCGTCTCCCATGAGAAAGTTGTCGAGCAGGAATTGGTGCACTGCCGGTTTGATGTCTTGCATGTCAGGGGCCGCCCTTTGTCTGTGTTTTGTCGCTCGCGATCACTTGATGGAGCTGTGATGTCTTGATCTTGCCGCTCTCGGTTTTCGGCAGCTCGTTCACGAATTCTACCGCCTTGGGAACCATGAACGATTCCAGCCGCGCATGGCAATGCCTGATCACCTCGCGCTCCGACAGGACTTCTCCCGGCTTCAACACTACCAGCGCTCGAATTGCCGTGCCCAGAATCGGATCCTGCATACCGGTGACAGCAACCTCCAGCACACCGGGCAGCGCGTAGATCGCATTTTCCACTTCACGCGGACTCACCTTCTCACCGCGAGTCTTGATGATGTTGTCCTTGCGCGCCACGAAATAAAGCCAGCCTTCGTTGTCGGTACGAAAAATATCCCCGGTATGCAGCACCACCGCACCTTCGCCGCCATCCGGATCCGGCCGCAAACGTTCTGCTGTCAGCCCAGGTTGTTCCCAGTAGCCCTTCATCACATGCGGACCTTTCACCACCAGCTCGCCGATGCTACCGTTCGGTAATCGCCGGCCCTCTTCGTCGGCCAGCCACAGCTCCTGATTCGGCATTCCACGACCGATACTGCTGGGGCGAATGTCGAGCTGATCAGGTGGCAGGTAGCTGACGCGCTTGCATTCGGTCAGGCCGTACATTGAATACAGCATCGCACCGGGAAATGCACGTCGCAATTGCCGAATGTGCTCTTCCGGCAGGGCCGCAGCGGCATTGGTCAGGATGCGTAGCGACGATAAATCGAGATTGGGGACCTCTTTCAGACTCAACAGTTGCGCATAAATGGTCGGTACACCGGGAAAGACGCTGACCTTTTCCTCCGTCATGCGCTGGGCAATCTTCAGCGGAAATGCGAAAGACATTTCCAGCACCAGCGTCGCGCCCAGACGTGTCGCCATAAACAAGTGATAGAGCCCGTAGCCAAATGCCAGCGGCAGCACGCACATGATCACGTCTTGCCGGCGCAGCTGGAGATACGTCATCACCGACTCCAGCGCGGACACCATGTTCCTGTGCGTGAGCATAACGCCTTTGGGATGGCCGGTAGTCCCCGATGTATAGAGAATGCTGGCAAGGTCGTGCTCGGTCGCTATTGAATCGAGTGAGACAATCTGATCATTGTCGAGCGCCGTCGAATAGTTGATGCAGCGATCCGGTAACACATGACCCTCCGGCATATTCGATACGAGGCAGATTTCCAGCGAGCTACTCGATTCCACGGCAGCCTGCCACGCGCCTCGCAAACTGAATTGCGTTACCAGCGCGCGAGCGCGTGAGTCGTTCAATACATAGGTCAGCTTTTCCTGCCGGGTCAGCGGATTGATCGGCACGAATACCGCACCCAGCCTGAGCACGGCGAATACGGAAACGGCGAACTCGACACTGTTATCCAGAAAGATGATCACGCGATCGCCGTGGGTAACACCACGAGCTTTCAGCAGTCCCGCGACGCGCGCGATCTCGGCATCCAGTTCCGAATAGCGATAACGTTGTTCATCGCAAACCAGCGCAATCCGATCCGGGAATTTCGCAACCGTCTCTGCAAAGAAATGATGAAGCAACATGGTGCGCGCGTTGTCCAAAAGCGTTAGACGACAGTCGGTGCGACACCGGCACCCCGCACAAACTGCTCGTGCAGCAGCATAGTCGACAGGACCGCCACAAACGCCATATTGTCTGCGAAGCCAATAGCCTTGCCGGCGCGGCATTTTTCGAACAGCTTGCCGGTCGCGGTCGCATCGAAATATCCGGCCGAAGAAATGCTGCCGGCACTGAACAGGTCAGCCACATAGTCGACCGGCTTTCCGTCCACGAAGAAGCTTGCGCTATCCGGCGCACGGTACGGCTGCTTGGTTCGTAAGCGCACTGCATCCGGTAACAGGCCAGTCATGGACTTCTTCAACAAGTACTTTTCCGTCAGCCCGCGCATCTTCAGCTTGGGTGGCAGCCGGTTGGCAAATTCGATCAGGCGATGGTCGAGGAAGGGGAACCGGCCCTCAATGGAATTAGCCATAGCCATCCGGTCACCTTGGGAGCTCAGCAGATAGCCGCTCATCAAGGTATGCGCCTCGATGTACTGGTCCTTTGCCATCGGCGTCCAATTGCGGCTTGCCACCGGCATCAGCGATTCGATGGCGGCGCAGGGATCGCGTGCTGCAAGCTGCTGGCGCATTTCCGTCGAATAAAACCGCGAAATGCGCTGGGTGGTTGACCACCGTGGCATATGCGCGAAGTAAGGCTTGTCGATATGCTCAAGCCCATCGCCGAAAAACGTGCGGGCAAAAGCATGGCCGCCACCCGGCGAATTTCTGAGATATGGATAAAGTTTTTCCAGCAAACGGGGACGCAAGGTCGAGTCCGGATGCGCCGCCATAAAACGACGGATCTTGGCTTCCTTGAAAAGGTCGTAACCTCCGAATACTTCATCAGCGCCTTCACCCGTGAGTACCACCTTGTAGCCGCTGGCGCGAACGTGTCCGGACAGCAGCATCAATGGTGCAGGTGCGGTGCGCACCATGGTCGATTCCGCATGCAGGACCGCCTTGGGAAATGCAGCGGCGATGTCGGTGCGGGCACAGCGCACCGCCGTATGCTCGGTGCCGAGATACTTGACCATTTCCTGCTGATGCGCGCTTTCGTCGAACTCAGCATCGTCGAATGTCAGCGAGAAGGTTCGCAACGGCGTGTCGCTGAAATTGCGGATGATGGTGGTAATGATGGAAGAATCCAGTCCGCCACTGAGGTAGGCGCCCACCGGGACGTCAGATCGCAACTGCAGTCTGACCGCATCGACCAGCAGCTCACGCAATTCATCCGCGTAGTCACCCGCGTCACGATTGCTCCCGGTCCCACGTTCGGGAAACTCCCAATCCCAGTAGCGCCGGACGCTGATCGTGCCAGCGCTCACGGTCATCATATGACCCGGCGGCAGCGACGATATTTGCGAAAACACGGTCCGCGATTCAAGCGTCGACCAGTAGGTGCAGATTTCATCCAGCCCCGTGAGGTCGATGACGCGCGGTACCTCACGCACCGCAAAAATCGATTTCACCTCGGAACCAAAAACCAGCCGTCCCGCCGCTTCCGTGTAATACAGCGGGCGAATGCCGGTGCGATCACGCGCCAGAATCAGCCGCTGCTGGCGTGAATCCCAAAGCGCAATCGCGAACTGGCCATTGAGAAAATCGACGAATCGCTCACCGTGCTGCTCGTAAAGATGGACGATGACTTCGGTATCGGACCCGGTACGAAACCGGTGCCCTTGCGCAAGAAGTTCATGGCGCAACTCGATGTAATTGAAGATTTCGCCATTAAAGACGGTCCAGATAGTCTCGTCTTCGTTGGCAATTGGCTGCTGACCGCCGGCCAGATCAATGATGCTCAGTCGCGCATGCGCGAGGCCCACCGGTCCATCCAGCAGAAAACCCGTGCCGTCCGGGCCGCGATGATGCAGGCGGGTGATCATGGTTTCAAGCTCACCGCGTTGTGGCGCAGGCCTATCACCGATATTCAGAATGCCGACGATGCCGCACATACTGGACACCCTCCAATGGCCCTAAGGCGCATCTTGCACGACAAACCAAGAAAAACGGGTTACGCCTAAAGACGTAACCCGTTGATTTGATGCTAAAATCTGGCTCCCCGACCTGGGCTCGAACCAGGGACCTGCGGATTAACAGTCCGTCGCTCTACCGACTGAGCTATCAGGGAATCGTCGTTTTTGGCTGACACCCAACCCAAACGAGGAACAAGATTTTAACCCATTTTGGCTCACAGGGTCAACGCGAGTTTGCCTTTGGAAGTTGTCTCTTTGGCGCGCAAAATGGCCGAACCCATCTGGAGGCATGATGACGACTCGAGAAAACCGAATCTGGCTGCTCCCCATTACTGCGCTTCTACTCACATCTGCAGCCGCCCATGGCGCCAAGGTTGAACAGGCCATTCTCGACAGCGGAAAAAAACTGATCGCGGACAGCAAGTGCGAAGCTTGTCATGTGAAAAAGGTCGGCGGCGACGGCAGTGCAATCTACACTCGAACTGACAGGAGAGTTACGGCCAAAAGCAAACTTCTTCCTCAGGTTGAGCGCTGCAGCAGCGAACTGAACCTGGGGCTGTTTCCCGACGATGAAGCCGCCATCGCGGCCTACCTGAACGCCACCCACTACAAGTTCAAGGATTAGTCCGAGCCTTCAGTTTTGCTGCATTGGACCTGGCTTCCATCAAGGCTGCGTCAAAATAGCTGCCATAAAAATCCGGAATCATTGAACCGACCAGAGGGTTTGCAATTTGCTCGCCATTGGCCCCAAAGAACAGCACGACAGGCGCAATGGTCGCCTTGCTGCGTTTCGCGAAATCAGCGTGCGTGATTCTGACCCCGTTGAAGTCGATCAGACTTTGGCTACTCTTCAATTCAACCTGACGAAGCAGCGGCGGGAGCGCCGATGGCGACTGCTTTAGCAACGGCAGCAAGTGAGACCGTCTTACAACTTCGCAATGTGGGCATCCCACCAGACTGATCATTACCACCAGCGGAACACCATTTATCGCTGCTTGACGTGCATCTTTCTGCAAATCGCGTGCTGGTTCTATTCCGCCCTTGGTCATAGTCTCGGCAATGGCCGGCGCGTTCACCACTGCAAACAGCGCCATAAAAGTCATCGTCACGAGACGCGAAAACACTCTCATTTCGACAGCGATTCCTTTTCCATCAACAAATACGTGCCATATGCATTGATTCGATTGGCCGCCTCAAATGCCGGGATCTTCGCAAAACGGCTCCAATCCGTTTTGGAATAAGCCTCATCGAAAGGAACGAAATCAGCAACGGCACGGCCCATGACTTCTCGCAGGTACACAAGGTAATCACGCGTCAACATGAGATCGTCCGCTGGCTTGCGTGAAGGGGCTCCATGCCCGCTGATCATGATGGAGGGCTTCAGTTCAAGCAAACGGGAAAACGTCTGCAGCCAACGCTTGCTATCGGCCTCGCCGACGAAAGGTATTCGTCCCGTGAACAGGATATCTCCGGAAAAAATCACCCCGGAATCGCCCACTGTCACGATCACATCGTCGGGTGCATGTGCAGGGCCCAAGTGCGTCAGATCGAAACGCACGCTCCCCAAGGTAAAGCTCTGATTGCCTTCAAACCATTTGTCGGCCGCCACCAAGCGCGTTCGCTCATCGACCCAGGGCGACAGATCCTGTCGGCGCTGCGCAAGTCGCACATCGGCTTCATTCTCCAGATATTGACGGCCGGCTTGGTGAGCCCATACCTCTGCACCAATTTCCTTGAATGCCTGCAGACCGTAAAAATGGTCGGCGTGGTAGTGCGTGATGAGCACACGCCGGATAGGCTGGCGAGTGACCTTACGAATTGCGGCAATCATGGCACGGCCCAACGCGGGCGTGCCCAAGGCATCGATCACGACCACGCCTTCACGCGTCACGACAAAACCGGCATTCGAATTGAAGCCTTGATTTTCGCGCGTGGCCACGCCGGCCTTGCCCTGAAATAAATAAACATCCGGCGCAACTTTCTGCGGCACCAACACGGGATCAATCGGCACCGCAGCAAGCGCACCACGCACCACGGTCGCAAGCATCAAAAATCCGAATGCCAAAACTGCTGGGGCCTGGCGCAACATCACGCGATTCCCGGATTGCCCTTCATGCCGACCAAATCAGGAAGGTTCAACTTCTTGGGTTTGATCGTCTTGATGTCGCGCAAATAGGCTGTCATGACCTCCCAAACCGGCTCACCCGATGCCCCCTCCGCAACTGGTGCCCAGCCGGCAACCTTGTATTTTCGGTTTGCATCGATCGCTTTACCGCCAAGCATCATGTTGCTGATGCGTCCTCCCATTTTTCCGCTCGGATTGCAGGTGTAGCTCAAGCCGCCAACGCGCACCATGTCGCCGCCCTGCTGGTAGTAAGGGTCAGGATTGAACAGATTGTCTGCAACATCTTCGAGAATAGTCTTGATGGTTTCGCCTGATAACTCGCTTACCGTGGTGTATGGATAAGTGATGGCGGTTTGATCCATCAAATGTTCCGTCGTAATGGCTTGTCCCGGCAGTAGTGACGTACCCCAGCGAAATCCTGGCGAGAACGCGATCTCGGCATTTTTGACCGCCATCAGGCCATCGAGAATCAACTGGTCAAAAGTACCGTTGAAATTCCCGCGGCGATACAGAAGGCCTTCAGTTACAGCGAGCTTTTCTGCAAGTTTCGACTCATATGGCGCACGGATTTTGTTGATCAAGCCATCCATATCCTTGTCGGCGGGCAGCAGATTGGCGAATACCGGCAACAGTCGATATCTAAAATCGGACACCTTGCCATTTTTGACGTCAAAGTCGAGCACACCAAGAAACTTGCCGTTTGAACCGGCATTGGTGACCAGCGTCTGCCCCCTGCTGTTTTTCACAATCACAGGCGCAGGTACGCCGTCATGCGTATGCCCCCCCAGAATTGCATCGATGCCGGTAACCCGGCTTGCGAGCTTGAGATCGACATCCATACCATTGTGCGAAAGCAGCACAACGGCCGCCGCCCCTTTACCACGGACTTCATCCACCACTTTCTGCAGTTCCGCGTCCTTGATACCGAAACTCCATTCCGGCGTGAAGTAACGAGGATTGGCAATCGGCGTGTACGGGAATGCCTGACCAATGATGGCCACCGGTACGCCATTCATTTCCTTGAGTACGTAAGGCGGGAAAACTTGATCGCCAAAGTCACTGGTTTGGACGTTCTGAGCAATGAAATCGATGCGGCCTTTGAAATCCTTTTCGGCAACTTCCTTGACGCGTTTGTCCCCCAACGTAAATTCCCAGTGCCCTGTCATCACATCCACGCCGAGCTGCAGACAGGCATCAACCATGTCCTGCCCCTTGGTCCAGAGCGCAGTTGCTGAACCCTGCCAAGTGTCTCCACCATCCAGCAGCAATGCGCCAGGCCGCGAGGCCTTCAAACGCTTGACCAATGTAGCAAGGTGCGCAAAACCACCAACCTTGCCGTACGCTTTCGCCGCACGAGAAAAATCAAGGTAAGTAAAGGCGTGCGCTTCGGCGCTACCTGGCTTCAAGCCAAAGCGCTTGAGAAGATGCTCGCCAACAAGATGGGGCGGCTGCCCAACGGAGCCGGCCACCCCCACGTTGACATTCGGTTCGCGGAAATAAATTGGCTTCAGTTGCGCATGGCAATCGGTCATATGCAGAAAATGCACATTACCGAAGCGCGGCAACTCGTACATCGATACGGCCCTGTCCGGCGCAGCCAATGCCGTGGGATGATCGAGCGCGAAGCCGCCTGCACCGGCAACAGCCAGCATCTGCAGGAATTCGCGGCGGTTCATGTGTGACATGTGATCTCCCTAAAACTCGATATCGTCATTAATGGCCTTCAGGCCCGCCGCAGCGCATGCCTCATCGGCTTCGCCTCCCGGGGCTCCTGAAACGCCAATCGCGCCCAACACACTTCCACCAGCTTCCACCGGCAGCCCACCGCCTGCGGCGACAACGCGGGGCAACTGGCGGATGCCGCTCATGGATTTACCCGCTTGCGTCTCATTTGCCAGGGCCATCGTCGATTGCCTGAAGCTCGCGGCAGTCCAAGCCTTACCGATGGCGGTATCGGGCGTATGCGCGCCGGCAAAGCGGTCACGCAACACCACCTGTACCACGCCGGCACGATCCACCACCGCCACAGCCGCCTGAAATCCGTCCTTGCGGCATTTCGCCAGCGCGGCCTGCGCCGCCTTGAGCGCCGTCTCCGTGGTCAGCAGCTTGACGGAAAAGGTGGCGGACTCGGTAGCGCCAGCCACGAAGTTGGTCATCAAAAGACTGGTGGCAAGAACAAGACGCAACGCGCTATTCATAAGCATTTCCTAATATTTGATCGTGCAAAAAAGCCCGGACGTGCCGGGCTTCAGTGAGACTATTTGTTGACCGGCGAATTCGGATCAAGCAGCAAAGCGGTGACATGCTTGATCTGCTCAGCAGTCAGGATGCTGTTATGTCCGAAGCGCGGCATATTGCTGCAGGCCGAATACGCTTGGGCGTTATAGATTTTTCCGTAGGTATATTTCTGGATCGCCTCTGTATTGCCGCGCAGCTTGCCGAAGTTGTACAGGCTGGGCCCGATATTGCCAAAGGAAATCTCCTCCTTGGACAACTGATGGCAGGCATAACAGTTGCCGCCGGACGGGTTCGCCGGATTGTCGCTGAATTGTTTGCCAACACCGGACTGGGCGATTTTCTCGCCCTCTTTCCAGTCGCCCAACAGCTTTCCATCGGACGGATACTTCACCAATGCGAGATTCAATTTCTCGATCTTGTTCGCAACATCCTTGGGACGCTTCTCCGGATATTGCGAGCACAGGCGCTGGGTTTCATCCTGGTCCAGCCGATCAACTTTGGCTTGCCCACGGTCCTTGAAGGAAGCCTTCATGACCGCGTCGGCATTTGAAGGCGCGGCCTTCTGTGCAATCGCGCCGGGAGCAATCAATGCGACGGAAATGCCAGCAAACAACGTAGCGAAATGGAGTTTTTTCATTGTCGTCATTCCTCAGCGTTTGATCGACGGCGCGGACAGCACGCCACCATTCGCGTTTTTTGCCAGATACATCGTCAACGCAACCGAGCCCTGCGAAGTGAAATCCAGCTCCGGGAAACGCTGTTGCCGGAAACAATCGAACAGGCGCCATTGGAATGAACGCACTTCACCCTGGGAAACGCGATAGGCGGGCCACGATGTGTATGCACGCTGAGCGGGTTCCTTCTTGGTGAGGTTAGGCAGATCCTGCAAACGAATGCGCTGATTGTCGGCGCCGTGGCATGTCACACAGCCAAAGTCATGCGGACCGCCGCGATGGAAGAACATTTTCTTGCCAATTTCGTACGCTTCTTTTTCCTTGGGATGATTGCCGGCGACATTCATCTTCATGCCGCGCGATTCCGCTGTCACGTAAGCGACCAAGGCCTCCATATCAGCCTTGCGTTCCGGGCTACCGAAAGGGTTTTTCTTCGCATCGGCGTAGCTGAAACCCTGCAGCATCACCATGCACGTCACCAGCCTGGACTCGAGATCCTCTACTTTGTCGGTGTCCTCGAAATACTTCGGCAGCACCGCGTAGGCACCTTTCACCTTACCGACGCCGACACCGATATCACACTGCTCCAGTGACGCATTCTTCGGCCCGCGCTTTTTCTTCCACAGGTCTTCACCCCGGGCTTCCCATAGCTCGGCCGGATTGCCATCGCCCAATGCCTGACGGTATTTCTCGATTTCCTTGATGGTGGCATCGCCACTCTGATTGTTGCTCTGCGCCGTTGAGGCGCCTGCGAGCAATCCACAACCGATTGCGACGGCAACCAATGCCACCTGCGGTAATTTCTGCATTTCACTCCTCCTGGAAAGTGACGCCCATTGCTAATCGTTCAAACGGTTTCTGGATGAACCGCTATGGCTTCAGATAGGCGAAGCCTTCCTTTGCCTGCAATTTGCCGATTTCAACCACGCCGGATGGCACCAGCTTGGTCTGTGGCAACAGCTTTTTCGGATCGATCTTGTTCGATTTCAAGGTGATTTCGCAAACGCGGAACTCCACACCGCGCCCAGCCAGCTCTTCAACGGGAATGTTGTAGGGATTGCCGGTCGCATTGGTTGCGCCATCGAGCAGGAAATTGACACCCTGGGCATGCGCCACAACGACGATCTTCGTCTTCGGCTCAACATCGAGATGGTTCTTTATATTGCGCAAGCCCTTGGTCGCTTGTTCGAAACCAGCATCAAAGTGATAGACAATCTTGACCGGATCGTCCGCACTCGCGGCGTAGGCAAACGAGACCGTCGCCGCGACTAAAAATGCTGCAAGCGATCGAAATGCCGTGGAAAGCAGGTTCATCACAGACTCCAATCAGGCTATGGTTGCTTCGTCGGTGCGTTTGTCGCCCTTGTTGTCGGTCCAGGTCACGATTACCTTTTCACCAGCCTTACCGCCGGAGAAGCGAAACTCCAGAAACGGGTTCTTGGAAACTGCCGGCCCCCATTGCGCCGACAGCACAGTCTTGCCGTTGTGGGTCGCTGTCACGTTCTGGATAAACCAGGCCGGAATGGTCTTGCCCGCCGAGTCCTTGCGTTGACCGGTTTCCATCTCGTGCGCCATCAGCACTTTCACCACCACCTTGTCGCCCATCATGTTGGCGCGAATTTTCATCGGATCTGCCATGTCATTCTCCTTAACTGTTCAAAATGAAATCATTGTTCCGGGCACAAGCCGAAACGATCGATCTCATCCGCTTTAGCCGCCGCAACCGCCCAGAGTCACCTTGATTTCCTTAGTCGCGTAGAAATACTTGCCGTCGGCCTTCACCAACGCATGCACATTCGAGGTCTGCCCCATCTTCACGCGAGTGGAAACGAAGGGTTCGGTACCACCGGGAATATCAAAAGCCGCGGAAAGTGCATTCGGGTTTTTCTCCACCAGAATCGCAATGGATTCTGTCTTGCCGAGTTTGCTGGTCACCGATACCGGCACTACCGCGCCGTTTTCAGCAATGTCCGGCGAGGTAATCGCAATATCCTTGCTTTCGGCGGCACCACTGCCACCGAAAGCCTTGACTGTGTCCTGCAGGTTCTTGGTATCGAACGCGCTCTTGTTCCACTCCTGCGCATGCAGATCGCCGGACTTGAACAAGCCCGCCGACGCTGCGAGCGCCATGACGGTAACGCCGCCTGATGCTGCGAGCAGATCTCTACGTGATTGCTTCATGGTTTTCTCCTGAAATTCATGGGCTTGGCAATGCAAATCTTCAATAAACACTATACCGCAAACGTCCTGCTACTCCGGTGCTCCGGCGAGAATCCAATGGACCAGTGCGCGGATATCTTCGTCCTTCAGCGCATTGGGCGGCATGGGAATGGGGCCCCATACGCCGCCTCCGCCTTTTTTGACCTTATCGACCAGTTTTGATTCTGCTGTGTCGTCGGCCTTGTACCTTGCGGCAATGTCCTTGTAGCTGGGGCCGACCAGTTTCTTGTCAAGCTGATGGCAGGCCGAACAATTGTTTTTGGTGGCCAGTTCGGACATTGATCGGGAAACTGGCTTTGCCGCGCTGACCGGCGCCTTGGCGGTATCGACGCCGCGCGCCGGACCGATCAACCGCTGCTGATCAGCCAGGTTGCCGTGCGTCCCGCGTGCAAAATCCGGCAGCGCCGAGGCCAGCCCGGACTCCAGCTTGCAGTCTTTCATGCAGGCCACATTCCGCACATCCGCAGAGCCGCGAATACTCCATAGCCCATCGTATTTGACCTTGCCGTTGCGGTTGGGCAGGCGATCCTGCACCTGTTGCATGGTTTTCTCGCTCAGCACAAAGTCAGCCGGAACGATGTCGCCAAGATTGAGCAGGTAGGCGAGTACGGCATACACTTCATCGACGGCAAGCGTTTTCGGAGCGTTCCACGGCATCGCGCGGTTGATGTAATCCCACAGCGTCGAAATCGACGAGACTTTCATCAGGGTGGTGCGCGCCATCGGTTCCTGCAGCGCCTTGACGCGTCCCGACTTGATGTCTTCAGCGGTCGTGCCCCCGACGAGCGGACTGAATACCTCGTTCGATTCGCCAAAGGTACCGTGACAGGACGCACACTTTTCGTCCCATATGACCTGTCCCTTTGCTACCGAACCACTACCAGCGGGCAAGCCTTTGAAATCCGGCCGGACGTCAATATCCCAGGCGCGAATTTCAGCAGGCGTTGCGGCGCGACCAATTCCCGGGTATCTGTCGGCTTGTGCGCCGGCGCCTCCTGCAGCGCACAGCGTCAGCGCCAGTAGAAGATCAGTAAACCTGGACATTGGCCACCTCGCCAGATTCGGCGATCTTCCACGACTGGATCGCATTGTTGTGGTAAATCGAACGCGTACCGCGAACCGCGCGCAGCTGGTTGATCTTGGGCTGCACATAGCCGGTCACATCAATGGCGCGGCTTTGCAGGACCGCAGGCCCTCCGTCCCACTTCCAGCCGATATTGAAGCGCGTTAAGCACTTCGACTGAATCGGACTCTCCAACCGTGCTGTTTGCCAATTGCGCCCTCCATCGAAGCTCACATCCACACGCTTGACCTTGCCGCGCCCTGACCAGGCAAGGCCGGTCACGTTATAAAAACCCTTGTCCAGAAGCGTCTGTCCACCGGACGGCGAGGTAATCACCGACTTGCATTCCTGTATCGATGTGTACTGTCGATGACGGCCATCCGGCATCAAATCTATATAGTGAATGACCTCATCCTTGGTACCCCAGGGCTGGTCACCGACCTCGATGCGGCGCAACCATTTCACCCACGACACGCCTTGAATGCCGGGCGCCACCATGCGCAGCGGATAGCCATTTTCCGGCCGCAGCATCTCACCGTTCATGGCATAGGCCACCATGCAGTCGTCAAGCGCACGCTCCATCGAAATGGTGCGCGTCATGGACGAACCGTCGGCCCCCTCGGCCAGGATGAACTTGCCGTTCTTTTTGTCGAAGCCGGCCATATCGAGCAGCGTGGACAGCAGCACACCGGTGAATTCGCAGCAGCTCAGCATGCCATGCGTGTACTGCACCGTCGGTACCGCCACATTTCCCCACTCCATGCCGGTATTGGCGCCGCATTCGATAAAGTGCATGCGCGACACCGAGGGCAGCCGCATCAGGTCATCCATGGTGAATACCAATGGATTCTTCACCAATCCATTGATCATCAGCCGATGCTTCGACGGATCGATATCCCACCACCCCTGATGATGTCGCTCGAAGTGCAGGCCGTTGGGCGTGATAATGCCGAAGGTTCCCTGCAAAGGCGTAAACGACACCGAGGCCGCCGAAACCCGTGTCAAACCCGGGCTCTCACGGCGCTGAAGATTGCGTTCGTACTTTGAGGGTTGCCCATAGCCGGTCGCAGCTACCGGCTGGCCCAAACTCTTACTGTGAACGGGAAGCTCGAGGATATTGCTGTCGCCACTGGATTCGGCGCGAGCTGTCGAGGCTATCGCCGCCGCACCACCAGCCATCAGCAGCGCATTGCGCAGGAAGCCACGCCGCCCGGCGGTCACCTCGGCGATTTGCGCCGGATCGAGAAAACCCTCGGGCGCGCGACGGATGCTACCTGCCTTGTCCAAATCGGATGTCGATGCCATGCACTCCTCCAGCGCTACAACGTCAATGCATTGCCTGGCAGCTTGAGCCGCACTTATATTAGCAATTTCTTATATTAGCCAAGTCTAATGGACAATGTTTCGCCGCGTCAAGTAACCTTGCTACTCGTCTCAAATCGTGGAATTAGAATCGCCATGGCAACCGGCAAGAACGTTCGGCGCAAGACCAGCAGAGCTTTACCTGTCGAAAAAGAACCCGAAGATATCTTTGCTTTGATCGGCCGCTCGGAGAATATCGAGCAGGCGGCGATTGCAATGCAAGCCATGTCGCACCCGGCGCGGATCAAGATACTTTGCATGCTTTCGTCCGGCGAACAGATGGTGCAGGACCTGACCGACGCCATCGGTACCTCGCAAAGCAATATCTCGCAACACCTGGGCATCCTCAAAGCCTGCGGCATGATCGAGTCACGCAAGGAAGCAACACGTACCTACTACAGCATCGGCGATCCCCGCATCCTCAAGATGATTACCCTGACACGCGACATTTTCTGCGGCATATAAAAACATACACATGAACAAGGTACTTGATTTCCGCAGCGACACCGTCACCCGCCCCACGGCCGCGATGCGCGCGGCGATGCAGGCCGCCGACGTCGGTGACGACGTCTATGGCGAAGACCCGACCGTCAATGCACTGCAGGAAAACGCAGCCGCCATGCTCGGCTACGAAGCCGCGCTGTACGGCGTTTCCGGCACACAAACCAATTTGCTCGGATTGATGGCCCACTGTCAGCGCGGCGAGGAAGTCATCGTCAGCCAGACTGCACATACCTATCGCTGGGAAGGTGGCGGTATGGCGGTGCTGGGCTCGATCCAACCGCAGCCGCTGGATCCCCGGCTGGATGGAACGATGGACATGAAAGCCATTGAGGCTGCCATCAAACCAGACGATGCACACCACGCCATTACGCGGCTGATTGCACTTGAAAACACGACCGGTGGCAAGGTGCTGCCAGCTCAGTACATACAAGAAGTGAAGGCACTGGCAAACCGGCGCGGCCTGCAAACCCATCTCGATGGCGCACGGCTGTTCAACGCAGCGGTGTTCACCGCAAAACAGAACGGCACCAGCAATATCGACGCCGCTCGGGAAATCTGCAAATCGTTCGATTCGGTTTCCGTATGCCTGTCAAAAGGCCTGGGGGCGCCGGTAGGCTCACTGCTGCTGGGCAGCAAGGCGCTGATAGGCCGCGCGCATAGATTGCGAAAAATGATTGGTGGCGGCATGCGGCAGGCGGGCGTGATTGCTGCCGCCGGCGCCTACGCACTGGAACGCAATATCGACCGCCTTGCCGATGACCACGCCAACGCAGCTTTGCTGGCAAAGGGACTGGGTGAAGCCTCGCGCGGCCAGTTAAAAATAGACGCGCCGCAAACCAATATCCTCTGGGCCGAATTTCCGATCGCGATCGGCGATGCCTTTGCTGCCCATCTCAAGGCCAACGATATTCTGGTATCCGGCGCCTATGGCAAGCAGCGCTGGGTGACTCACCTCGATCTCGACCGCGCCGACATCGAGCGCGCTGTCGCGGTGACGGCAGACTTCTTCAGCAAGAACTGAAACTCCAGCATTGGCGCGGTTTTCCGGCTGTTTTTGTCCGGAAACCTGCGCCAATTCTGGGTTTCTAATTCCAGTCGAGCGCGTGTGCCTTCAGTTCGTCCAGCTCCAGCACATCCAGCGCGCTCTCGTGCGTGGCAGCGAGGATGACGGGCGGGGCAACGCCGGCAAGGAAAGCCTCCTCCCAGCGCGAAACGCACAAACACCAGCGGTCACCCGGCTTCAGTCCCGGGAACGAAAGCTCCGGACGCGGCGTCACCAGATCGTTACCGAGTGAGCGCGAGAACATGAGGAATTCAGCCGTTACCTGCGCGCATACGGTGTGAGACCCGCGATCGTTGGGACCGGTGTGGCAGAAGCCATCGCGGAAAAAGCCGGTTTTCGGCGACATGCAGCACGCTTCCAGTGGCTCACCCAGCACATTCTTTGCTGTCGTAGATTTCTCGGTCATTGCTGAGCTTTCTTTTGTTCCCACCAGCGTCGCGCGGCCGCGTCGTCCGATTCGCGTGAATCGACCCAGCGTTCGCCAACGGCTGTGAGCTCTTTTTTCCAGAACGGCGCCTGCGTCTTCAGGTAATCCATGATGAACTCGCAGGCTTGGAAGGCGTGCAGGCGATGGGCGCTGGCAACCACCACCAGCACGATCTGGTCGGCCGGCTTCAACTCACCCACACGGTGAATGACGGTGCATCCCAGCAACTCCCAACGAGCCTCGGCTTGCGACACGATATCCGCCAGCGCTTTCTCGGTCATACCGGGATAGTGTTCCAGCGTCATGGTGGAAACGCCGGTGCCATCGTTCATATCGCGGACCAGACCGATGAACGATGCAATCGCGCCGATACCAGCGTTGCCGGTGCGCAATGCGGCGATTTCCCTGCTGATATCGAAGTCTTCTGCTTGTACGCGGACTTTCATAACCCGAACTCTACACGCAGGAATGCGCTTCACATTTGCCAATATTTATTGACGCACCCCGCGCATTCGGGGCCAAGCTGCGGCAAACTTGGGGTTTGCGCGAGTGGCGCTCCCGGTGGGCTAGCCGCCGGTCACCGGCGGAAAGATGGCAACCTCGTCGCCGGCCTTGAGCGCCGTGTCTGCCTGTGCCATGTCCTGATTGACCGCGACGCGCCAGCGCTTGCCCTCGGCCAGTGCATCCGCCCAGTCTTCGCCTCGTTGGCGCAGGATATTCAGCAGTCCGGCCACCGTTGCCATGGCAGGCACGGGAATCGACTCCTCGCCGACTCCCAAGCGCTCACGCAGGCTGGCAAAAAACAACACCTTCAGCATGGCACTACTTCACCACGTGCATGGCCGCCTTGCGCAGCCCGAGATGCGCGATGATGAAACGCGCCACGGCTTCTGCATCATCCAGCGCAAACTGCGGCAGATGAGTCGCCAGCGATTCGTCGGTCGCGATGGCGACCACCGATTTGTCATTCGGAAACAACAGCGGTTTGTCGGCCAGCTTGCGATGCACTTCGATCTTCGGCATGGCGTGATGCTTCCAGCCTTCAACAATCACCACATCGCAGGGCGAAAAGTGTTTCAGCTGCTCTTCCAGCGAAGGCTCCTGCACCCCGCGCAACTCGTGCATCAACGCCCAGCGATTGCTGGACGAGATCATCACTTCGGAAGCACCTGCCGTGCGATGCCGGTGGGAGTCCTTGCCCGGCTGGTCGATGTCGAACTCGTGATGCGCGTGCTTGATCAGCGAAACGCGAAACCCCTCCATCACCAGGTGGGGAATCACTTTTTCGATCAGCGTGGTTTTTCCGCTGCCGGAATAGCCGGCGATGCCGATGGTTTTCATGCAGCCATTTTACGCGCCGGAAGCAATTGCATTACTTGAACGCCAGTCCCAAGGCATTTGCAACGAAAGCGAGCATATCGCTGCGTTCCTCGATGATCTTGGAGGTCGGCGTGCCAGCGCCGTGCCCGGCCTGGGTTTCGATGCGGATCAGGATCGGCCCGGTGCTCTTGCCGCCGTTCTTCAGGTACTCGTTCGCCGCCGATTGCATTTCGGCGGTGTACTTGAAGCTGTGCGCCGGTACCACACGGTCGTCGTGATCGGCGGTGGTCACCAGCACCGGCGGGTAAGCAACATTGCGGCGTGCCGTGTGCAGTGGCGAATACTTGAAGATCGCCTTGAACTCATCTTCCTTGTCGGACGAGCCGTAGTCCGACACCCAGGCCCAGCCAATGGTGAATTTGTGGAAGCGCAGCATGTCCATCACACCGACCTGCGGAATCGCGGCGCCAAACAATTCGGGGCGCTGGTTCAGCACGGCACCCACCAGCAGCCCGCCGTTTGACCCGCCATTGATGGCCAGCTTGGATGCCGAGGTGTACTTGTTGGCGATCAGCCATTCGCCCGCAGCGATGAAGTCGTCGAATACGTTCTGCTTCTTGAGCTTGGTGCCGGCTTCATGCCATTCGGCGCCGTACTCACCGCCACCACGCAGGCTGGCCGTCACATACACGCCACCCATCTTCAGCCAGGTTGCTGCGGTCACGCGATAAGTCGGCGTCTCGGACACATTGAAGCCGCCGTATGCATACAGCAATGTCGGGTTGCTGCCGTCGAGCTTGAGACCTTTGCGATGGGCGATGAAGATCGGCACCTTGGTGCCGTCCTTGCTGGTGACGAATTCGCGGCGTGTTTCGAATGAGTCGGTATCGAATGCCGTGGTTGGCTTCTTGAACAGCGTCACATTCCCGGTCTTTACGTCCATCCGGTAGATCGCGCCCGGCATCGTCAGGCTGGTGTAGCTGAAAAATGTCTCGGC
>JAEUNB010000135.1 GCA_016790625.1 Betaproteobacteria bacterium
GGGACTTAACCCGAAGATGGGCATCAAGTGGCAGGTGTATCGTCCCGGCCGCGAATTGGTTGATCCCGTAACAAAAGAAGTTCTCGGCTACGAAGCTAGTTATCTGGGTGACTCGCGCGTCAGTCGCTTTGGTGAAAGCTCGACCTTGGAAATCGTGCGATCCACGCAGGAAATCAATCGTGGCGACCGCCTGACTCCTACCGTCGAATCCACTTTGCCGTCGTACAGCCCCCGCGCTCCGGAGAAATCCATCAAGGGATCAATCGTCTCGGTTTTCGGCAGTGTGGATGAAGGGGCGCAGTATTCAATCGTTGCCTTGAGTCTTGGCAAGCGCGAGGGTGTCGAGATCGGCCACGTACTGGCCACGCATCAGCGCGGCGAAGTTGTTAGTACCAGTGACAACAATACCGGCGGATCTACATTTGGCTCGGGCTTGAGATCACTCCTTGCCGCCGCGACGTCTGATTCGACTGCAAAGCCCGAAGACTCGACGGTTGTTGCCAGCGAGGTCAAGCTGCCTGACGAGCGCAATGGCTTGGTATTTGTATTTCGCGTTTTCGAAAAGGTCTCCTATGGCTTGGTAATGTCGAGCCGTCGTCCAATCAAAGTCGGTGACGTAGTGCAAACGCCGCAGTAACCCTCAGTTCATCGATGCCGTTACCGCCCTCTGGCAGCGAACCCGAGGCTTGGCTCTCACTTGATCTAATCAGCGGACTGGGTGCAAGTGGTATCCGGCGTCTGTTGAGTTCGTTTGGCAGCCCTGCCGCCGCGTTGCAGCAATCAACCGCTGCACTGACCCCATTACTTGGCCCCAAATTGGCTGCTGCAGTAGTTGCCGGGCCATCTGCTGAACGACTGTCTGCTGCCCTAGCGTGGCTTACGGACGAGCGCAATCATCTGATGACGCTGGCCGACGACGATTATCCGCGGCGCCTGCTTGAAACGCCGGATCCTCCGGTGCTGCTATACCTGAAAGGCCAACGCACGCTGCTGAGGCAAGTTGATCAGGCCGGGTTTGCCGTCGTGGGCAGCCGCAATGCAACACCAGGCGGTTTGCAAAATGCAGAGAGTTTTTCGCGCTCGCTATCCGAGGCTGGCTTGACCATTGTTTCCGGCATGGCGCTTGGCATCGACGCAGCGGCGCATCGTGGGGGACTGGCGGGCGCAGGCTCAACCATTGCCGTCGTGGGGACCGGTCTCGATCTGGTCTACCCTGCCAAGAACAAATCTCTTGCGCACGAGATTGCCGAGCGCGGATTGGTGGTATCCGAGTTTGCGCTGGGCACGCCAGCGCTGGCGCAGAATTTCCCGCGCCGCAATCGCATCATCAGTGGGCTGGCCCGGGGTGTATTGGTCGTAGAGGCCGCAATCGCGTCAGGCTCCCTGATTACCGCCCGCCAGGCAGGTGAGCAAGGGCGGGAGGTGTTCGCAATCCCTGGATCCATCCACTCTCCGTTCTCCAAGGGGTGCCACCAACTGATCAAGCAAGGTGCAAAGCTGGTCGAAGATGCCGCCGACATCCTGCAGGAACTGCAGATGATGCCCTTGCCGCAAACCCACCCACAAAACGAAGTGGCGACCGATCCTGTTCTCGACGTGATGGGCTTTGATCCTGTATCGGTCGACACAATACTGGAACGATCAGCGCTGGCTGCGGACCAAGTGATGGTGCGATTGACGGAGCTCGAGCTTGCTGGCGCGATCGCCTCATTACCCGGCGGAAAGTACCAGCGACTACGGTGACGATTCGCTGCAATACAATGCGCGATTGATAGCGAAAGCAACGTTCGATCGCTCCCGTTTTTCTTGTCACACATCATGTGCAGGCTTGCGGTAAAGGTAAAAGCCTGCTTATCATTTGTCCCCTTTCGCCGAATCCCCGGCGACGTTTCACACCAATTGCAGAGCTATTTGACCTATGGGTAAGTCCCTGATCATTGCCGAGAAACCCTCCGTTGCCAACGATATTGCGAAGGCGCTGGGTGGTTTTACCAAGGAAAAGGATTACTTCGAAAGCGACGAGTACGTACTGTCATCCGCAGTCGGCCACCTGGTGGAAATCGCCATGCCGGAAGAAGAGGAGGTCAAGCGCGGCAAGTGGACCTTTGCTCATTTGCCCGCGATTCCCTCGTATTTTGCGTTGAGGCCGATCGAAAAGACCGAGGATCGCTTGAAGGCTTTGCAGAAGCTGCTGAAGCGTAAGGACGTGGACACTCTGGTCAATGCATGCGACGCGGGTCGCGAGGGCGAGTTGATTTTTCGCTATATCGTGCAATACGCCAAGGCCAAACAACCAGTCAAACGTCTCTGGTTGCAATCAATGACACAAAACGCCATTCGCGATGGGTTTAAAGCGCTTGCCGACGGCGAATCGTACGAGCCGTTAGCCGACGCGGCGGTATGCCGCTCCGAGTCGGACTGGCTGGTTGGTATCAATGGCACGCGCGCCATGACCGCCTTCAACTCCAAGTCGGGTGGTTTCCAGCTCACGACGGTCGGTCGTGTGCAAACGCCGACACTGGCGATCCTCGTTGAGCGCGAAGAGAAAATCAAGGCATTCCGGCCGCGCGATTACTGGGAGGTTCACGCCACCTTTGCCGCCGCTGCGGGCGACTATTCCGGTCGCTGGTTTGACGAGAAGTTTAAGAAGATCGATGATGATGACGCGCTCAAGGCGGAACGGCTGTGGGACGAGAAAAAGGCTCAGTCCATCGTCACCAAATGCCTCGGGAAAGCCGGCGTCGCCGAGGAAGAGTCCAAACCGACCACCCAGGCCTCTCCGTTGTTGTTCGATTTGACGTCATTGCAGCGCGAGGCAAATTCGAGGTTTGGTTTTTCCGCCAAGACCACCCTGAGCCTCGCTCAAGCGTTGTACGAAAAACACAAGGTGCTGACCTACCCGCGTACCGACGCGCGCGCATTGCCTGAGGACTACATCGCGACAGTCAGCGACACGTTGAAGATGTTGAAGGAGGGCGATTACAACGTCTTTGCCAAGAAGATTCTTGACGAAAAGTGGGTTAAGCCCAACAAGCGCATCTTTGACAACACCAAAATTTCGGATCACTTCGCGATTATCCCGACGTTGCAAGCACCGAAGTCGCTGAATGAGTTGGAGGCAAAACTCTACGACTTCGTGGTGAAGCGTTTCCTGGCCGTTTTTTATCCCAGCGCGGAGTTCCTGCAGACCACTCGCATCACACGCGTAGAGGGCGAGGCCTTCAAATCTGAAGGCAAGGTGCTGGTCAACCTTGGTTGGTTGGCAGTCTACGGCCGTGACGTCGATGACGATAGCAATACACTGGCCGCCATCAAACCAAGAGAGTCGGTGAAGGCCGTCGAGGTGAAATCGGTTGCCAATCAAACCAAACCACCCGCCCGTTTCACTGAGGCAACATTGCTTTCAGCCATGGAGGGTGCAGGGAAGCTGATTGATGACGACGAGTTGCGTGCCGCGATGAAGGAAAAGGGGCTGGGAACACCGGCAACGCGTGCGGCGACGATCGAAGGTTTGATTTTCGAAAAATATATTCACCGCGAGGGGCGCGAACTAATCCCGACCGCGAAGGCTTCATCGTTGATGATTGCCTTGCACGGCTTGGGCATCCCGGAGTTGTATTCACCGGAGCTCACCGCCGAGTGGGAACAGAAGCTCTCGCTGATGCAGCAAGGCAAGCTCTCGCGCAAGAAATTCATGGCCGAAATCGTCGAAATGACCGAACACATTGTCGGCCAGGCGAAGAACTTCGAGCACGACACGATTCCAGGCGACTTTGGTGCGATCACCACCCCATGCCCGAAGTGCGGCGGGGAGGTGCACGAGAATTACAAGAAATTCCAGTGCCAGGCATGCGACTTCGCCTTCTGGAAAATTCTCGCCGGGCGGCAACTCGAAACACACGAAGCAGAGGCGCTGATTGAGAAAAAAGAGATTGGCCCGTTGGACGGCTTTCGTAGTCGCTTGGGGCGCGCCTTCTCCGCCAACTTGGTATTGAACAAGGATTTTGCGATCGAGTTTTCCTGGGGTGATTCGGCCGACGATGAAGATGGCGAGGGCCCTGATTTTTCGGGACAGGAGTCTTTGGGGCCGTGCCCAAAATGCCAGTCGCGTGTTTTCGAGACCCCGAATGCGTACACCTGCGAGAAGGCCGTCGGCTCCGCGCGCACCTGTGATTTCCGCTCGGGGCGCATGATTCTGAAACGTCCGATTGCGCGCGAAGAAATGTCGAAGCTGTTGGAAACGGGCAAGTCGCCGCTGTTGGACAAATTCATTTCCAAAAAAGGCCGTCCATTTTCCGCTTATCTGGTACGACAGCCCGATGGCAAGATCGGCTTCGAGTTCGAGGAGCGCGAGCCCAAGGGCGCCAAGACTGCAGCTGCCAGTCCCGGCGCACTGCGAGTTCTGGGCAAGCATCCGGAAGACGACCAGATCGTATCTATCTATTCCGGGCGCTACGGTCCGTATGTGAAGCACGGCACTACAAACGCAACGATTCGCGACAAAGATGCGGTTGACGCAATGACGCTAGATGAGGCCGTCGCACTGCTAGCTGATAAAGAGGGGGTCCCGGTAAAGAAGAAGGCCACCAAGGCGCCCGCCAAGAAGACTGCTTCTGCAAAAAAGAAAAAAGCCGCCTGATTGGCGGCTTTTTGAAACTCCAGCACTGGTGCGACTTTTCAAGCCATTTCGTCCCAAGAGGCGCACCAGTGCTGGGGTTTACTACACATCCAGATTATTGACGATCAGCGCATTGTTCTCGATAAATGCGCGACGTGGTTCTACGTTGTCGCCCATCAGCGTCGTAAAGATCTCGTCCGCACCAATCGCATCCTCGATCTGCACGCGATTGAGAATGCGAACCTTGGGATCCATGGTGGTTTCCCACAACTGCTCAGGGTTCATCTCTCCCAGCCCTTTATAGCGCTGGATATGCATGCCGTCCTTGGCCTGCGACAGCAGCCACGCCAACGCTTCGCCAAAACTCTTGATGTTGGTGGATTTTTCACCGCGACGAATCTCTGCCGCCTCACGAATCAATCCGTTCAGCATCTGCGCTGCCTTGACTATTTGTTCGTAGTCTCCGGTTTCGATCAGTGTGGTATCGATTACCGTCTCGCGGGTGTTTCCATGCAGCGTCTTCACGCAACGCAAGCGATAGTTGTCGTGCACATCATCATGTTCGACTTTGACTGTCAGCGATGCCGCACCGACCGCTTCGGTCAACCACACTGCGGCCTTTGAAGCATTTTCGGCGCTGGTCAGATCGATGCGTGGGCAACGCAACAGGCCGCGTAGCACGTCTGGATCCAGCGTGCGCGATAGGCGATCAATCACAGCATCCGTTAGCAGCTGTTCCTTGGCGATGTTGTCAAGCGCATCGCCGGAAATCGGAGCGCTGCCGCCACCGGGGTTCAGCACCGCGTCGTTAAGTGCTTTGGTCAATTGCGCCGACTTGAGTTCTAGGTCATCTTTAACGTAGCGCTCTTCCTTGCCCATCTTGATTTTGTAGAGCGGCGGCTGCGCAATGTAGACGTAACCATTCTCAACCAATTGCGGCATCTGCCGATAGAAGAACGTCAGCAGCAGCGTACGAATGTGGGCGCCGTCTACGTCCGCATCGGTCATGATGATGATGCGGTGATAGCGCAGCTTGTCGTGATTGAAGTCGTCCTTGCCGATGCCAGCGCCCAACGCCGTGATGAGTGTGGCAATCTGCTCGGAAGAGATGACTTTGTCGATGCGCGCCTTTTCAACGTTCAGCACTTTGCCGCGCAACGGCAGGATCGCCTGGAACTTGCGGTCGCGCCCTTGCTTCGCAGACCCGCCGGCGGAGTCGCCCTCGACAATATAGAGCTCACACAGCGCCGGATCCTTTTCCTGGCAATCAGCCAGCTTGCCCGGCAAGCCAATGCCATCCATGACACCTTTGCGGCGCGTCAGCTCACGCGCCTTGCGCGCGGCCTCGCGCGCGCGCGCGGCTTCAACGATTTTCCCGCAGATGGTCTTGGCGTCCGCGGGGTTCTCAAGCAAATATTCTGCGAGCTTGGCTGCAACAACCTCCTGTACCACCGGTTGCACTTCGGAGGAGACGAGCTTGTCCTTGGTCTGCGAGGAAAACTTTGGCTCCGGCACCTTGACCGACAGAACACAGGTAAGACCCTCGCGCATGTCATCGCCAGACGTCTCGACCTTCGCCTTCTTGGCGAACTCGTTTTCCTCGATGAACTTGTTGATCACCCGCGTCATTGCCGTACGCAAGCCGGTGAGGTGCGTACCGCCATCTCGTTGCGGAATGTTGTTGGTAAAGCACTGCACCGACTCGCCGTAGCTATCGTTCCACTGCATCGAGACCTCGACGGTCATCCCGTCTTTTTCGCCGACAGCATGAAAAATCCGTGGGTGCAGAACCGCTTTGCTGCGGTTCATGTATTCGACGAAGCCCTTTACGCCACCCGAATAAGCGAAGTTTTCGCTTTTACCTGTGCGTTGATCGATCAACTCGATCTTCACGCCGTTGTTCAGGAATGAAAGTTCGCGCAGCCGCTTCGCGAGAATTTCGTAGTGGAATTCAACGTGTCCAAAGGTTTCTTTGGCCGCCAGGAAGTGAACTTCAGTACCCCGTTTTTCGGTTTTTCCTACTTCCGCCAACGGTGCAACGCGCTCGCCCATGCGGAATTCCATTTGGTGCGCTTTTCCGTCTCGCCAGATGCGAAGCTTCAACCATTCGGACAGCGCGTTAACCACCGATACACCAACGCCATGCAAGCCCCCGGACACCTTGTAGGAGTTCGCATCGAACTTGCCGCCGGCATGCAACTCGGTCATGACAATTTCTGCGGCCGACCGCTTGAACTCGTCATCCTCCTTGACGCCAGTCGGAATACCGCGACCGTTATCCATCACGGAAATCGAGTTGTCCGTATGGATCGTGATCTTGATGTCGTCGCAATGACCGGCCAGCGCTTCGTCGATCGCGTTATCGACGACTTCGAATACCATATGATGAAGTCCGGTGCCATCGGAGGTGTCGCCGATATACATGCCCGGACGCTTGCGTACGGCTTCCAGTCCTTTGAGGATTTTGATTGAGTCTGAATCGTAGGCGGCGGGATCCTGCTTTTTCGGTGCTGACATTGAGTTCCTAATCTGCTTGCGGTTATTCGACTACGGGCCCCTCTTGGGATACCCCTCTTCTTTTCTCTTTGCTTGCCGGTCCGTCGCCTAGAGCCTCATCGGCATAACGACGTACTTGAAATCCTCTCCACCAGGCTGGGTAATGAGGGCGGACGACATATTTGCGTCACCCAAGGAGACCAAAATGTTCTCGTTGGTCAGGTGATTGAGCACATCAAGCAGATAGGCAATATTGAAAGCGATATCCATCGCCTCCTTGCCATAGTCGATCGGCAGGTTTTCCTCGGCTTCTTCCTGCTCATTGTTGCTGCAAATAATCGACAACGAATCCTTGGTAAACACCAGTCGCACGCCACGAATTTTGTCGTTCGACAAAATCGATGCGCGTTGCAAGGCCCCAAGAAATTCACTTCTGTTCAGAGTAACGTGATTGCTATAGCCGGTGGGAATAACTTTGGTGTAATCAGGGAACTTGCCTTCGACTATCTTGCTGACGATTTCGATGCCGGCGAATGAGAACTTCACCTGATTCTGGTGCATCTGCATTTGTATCGGATCATCGCTTTCATCAAGCAGTTTGATCAATTCAAGCACGGTCTTGCGAGGCAGAATCGCATCGATCTTTGTCACAGATTCGGGCAGCTTATAGCTGGCCATAGACAGCCGGTGTCCATCTGTGGCGACGACGCGCAACGTATCTCCTTCGGTCGATAGCAATACGCCGTTCAAGTAATAACGAATATCCTGCACCGCCATGGCGAACTGGACCAGCCCCAGAACCCTGCGAAACTCTTTCTGCGGCAGCGAGAAAGTTGTGGCCTGATCTTTGGCTTCGGCAATTTTCGGGAAATCCGCTGCAGCTAACGTTTGCAATGCAAAGCGGCTTTTGCCGGTTTTGACGGTCAGGCGATGTTCTTTTGTCTCGAGCGTCGTATCTGCTTCCGGTTGCAGAGCTCGTAGTATGTCCTGCAACTTCTTGGCGCCTACGGTCAAGCTTCCTGGTTTATGCGAAGAGTCAAGCTTCGCACTCGCGCGAATCTGAACCTCCAGGTCGGTCGCCAGAAAGTTGACGTTTTGATCAGACACTTCTATCAGCACATTGGAAAGAATGGGAAGCGTGTGTCTACGTTCGACTATCCCAGTCACAAACTGCAAAGGTCCGAGCAAGGTACTGTTCTTAGCTTTTATAGTAAACATATTGAGTTACCTTAGTAGTAATAGATAAGGACGAACCAATTCGTTGATAAGGCAGTAGTGCTCTGTCATTTCAATGACTTAAATATAGGAAAAGCTTGGGACGGTTTCTGTTGTCGCTGTGAAATCGTGTGGATATTTCTGGCTTGGCGCGGAGAAGCAGGAAAAGAAAGAAATTTGTCCACAAGTTATAAGCAAATAAAAAGAGGTTTATCAATAAATAAGCACGTTGGATTTGGGGTGACTAACCACGAAGAATCTGTACCAGAAGCGCGTGATCGCGCGCCAGCGCTTGGTCGGCTTCAACCAACTCATGGATTTTCCGACAAGCATGTAGAACGGTCGTATGGTCTCGACCGCCGAAAGCCTCGCCAATTTCCGGTAGTGACATGGGGGTGAGTTCTTTCGCCAGCGCCATGGCCACTTGACGTGGGCGGGCCAAGGAGCGCACCCGTTTCTTGGAGTACATCTCAGAAACCTTTATCTTGTAATAGTCGGCGACGGTCTTCTGGATATTGTCGATTGATATCTGCCGATTGAGAACAGCCAGAAGATCCTTCAAGGCCTCCTTGGCCGCGGCAATACTAACCGGGACGTTGTTGAAGCGAGAATAGGCCAGAACTCTCTTCAGCCCCCCCTCCAACTCGCGAACATTGGAGCGGATGTGCTTGGCAATAAAGAAAGCGACGTCTTCATCGATACAGAGCCCTTCGCTTTCTGCTTTCTTTATCAAGATGGCGACGCGCATTTCCAGCTCAGGGGGTTCGACGGAAACGGTCAAACCCCAGCCAAAACGCGAAATCAGGCGATCATCGATATTGGCGATTTCCTTAGGGAAACGATCACTGGTAATGACGACCTGCTTGCCGCTTTCGATGAGCGCATTAAACGCATAGAAGAACTCTTCCTGTGTGCGCGATTTGCCGCCAAAAAACTGGATGTCGTCTATCAGTAGCAGATCAAGCGTGTGATAGGAGCGCTTGAAGGCGTCGAAGGCTTTGTGCTGGTATGCGCGGACCACGTCAGTTACGAACTGCTCGGCATGGATATAGCGAATCTTGGCGGTTGGATCGTGTTGAAGAAGCTGGTTGCCGATAGCTTGCACTAAATGAGTTTTTCCCAAACCAGTCGTACCATAGACGAACAGGGGGTTGTATGCCTGACCAGGGTTTTGGGCTACCTGAATTGCGGCAGCACGAGCCAGTTGATTGGCTTTACCACCCACGAAACTGGTAAACGTGAAAGCCGGGTTGATGCGGTGTTCTAGCTGTCGGGGTGTCCGCGTTGACATTGGCGCGACATTCGCGGCGGTGCCAGCAGATTCGTTGTCGCCTAACTCAGATAACGCCTCAGCCGGAACAGACGGCGCCACCTCGTCTGGTTGTCCGTCATCGAGAGCGAGGTCGAGGTGAATGGGACGGGCAAAGTACTTTTCTCCCGCGCGTTCAATACGGGTGAGCAATCGGTCCTTTACCCACTGCAGTACATACCGGTTTGGCGCAATGAGCGCAAAACTATCCCCCTCTTGGTCGAATCGCAACGGCTTTATCCATGTGTTGTATTGGTGAAGCGATAACTCCTGTCTGAAGTCGTCAATACAGGATTGCCAAAAGGGATGCATGCGAAGAAAGAGGAAGAGAAAGCGGGGGAGAATTGACAGCTCAAGCAAGATGAAATTCTACTCTTTCCAGGGCAAGTTATCCACAGCCGGAAGTACGCGTAGGCGAAGCGCGAGCCACGACCGCACATTCGGCGCAAGAGTCGGTCCGGGGTTGACTAAGCCCATGAAAAAACAGGATAATGCCAAGTTCTTCGTGGAAATTTATCGGCAGCAAAAGCGCGTCGGATATTCCGTGAGGCCATTCAACACGTAACCGTTATCCGTCTGGAAAAATTATGAAACGTACTTATCAACCCTCCGTTGCTCGCCGTAAAAAAACCCACGGGTTTCTGGTTCGCATGAAAACAGCCGGTGGGCGAGCAGTAATCAACGCCCGTCGCGCCAAAGGCCGTGCGCGCGTCGCCGTCTAGGTAAGGCCACAAACACGCGGACCGCCGTCGCCAATGCAGCAGATATCGCCGACCACCTTTCCCTCATCGAAAAGGTTGGATCAGCGGGGTGTGAGGGCGATATTGCTCAAGGGAAGGCGTAATCAGGGCCAGTACTTTGAGCTTCGGCAACTGGCAAAGGCGTCTGGCGAAGATTCTCTCGGCGCACGACTTGCGATATCGGTACCGAAGCGGCTTTTGCAACTAGCCGTACAGCGCAATGATGTTAAGCGTTTGGTAAGGGAAACCTTCCGGGTTGACCGGGTTTCCCGGCTGCCGCTGGATTTGCTTGTGGTCTACCGATCCAAAGTGCCGCCGCAATCGGCCAGTGTAAAGAATACGCTTCGGGCAGACTTGGGTTCGTTGTTTGAGAAAGTGGCGGCTCGAAATTCAGCGGGCCGACTCAATCTAAACAGCACATAATGTCGCCCCTTGCCTATTTTCTGCGTACGATAGTCCGCGCCTATCAGGTGTTGCTAAGCCCGTATTTCGGCAGCCAATGCCGGTTTTCTCCAACCTGTTCGCACTACGCCATTGGCGCGTTGGAGCGCCATGGCGCGCTTAAGGGCTCGTACCTTATTGCGAGGCGATTGTCGCGTTGTCATCCATGGCATCGCGGAGGTTACGATCCTGTGCCTTAATCTTTTGATGCTGCAGTTCCCTAACTGAGACCCGAATGGATACCCAGAGAATTATTGCGCTGATTGTTTTCATGTTTAGCGGCATGTTGTTGTGGGAGGCTTGGAACAAACACAATCAACCGCCCTTGCAAAAGACAGCAACGCAGACACAAGCCGCGACGGGACCCTCCGCCAGTACGGCAGCGAGCGCAACGGTGCCCAGTCCAACGTTGGCAACGCCTGCGGATTCGGCCAACGGCGTACACGCGGGCGCCGGGAAAGGTGTTCCAGGAAGCGCTGAACGAGTGCGAGTCAGCACGGACGCCATGCTTGTCGAGATTGATACGCTGGGGGGTGACATACGGCAGGTTACGCTGTTAAAGCACCCAGCACGAGGTGACGCGAGCAAACCATTTATTTTAATGCAGGACAAGGCGGGCGCTTACTTTGTGGCACAGTCCGGTTTTTCAGGGAAGGGCTTCCCCAATCATACCAACGTGTGGAAAGCGAACGTAACGAAAGCCGATCTGGGTGCCGGCGACACCGTCGAGGTGGTGCTGACCAATGGCGACAATACGGGCATAGCAGTTACCAAAACCTTTGTGTTCAGGCGTGGCAGCTATGTCATCGATGTCAAGCAAGAGGTAAAGAATCAGTCAGCAGACGCAATCACGCCAACCGCGTATTACCAGTTTCTTCGCGACGGCAATCCTCCAGAGGGAGAGAGTTCGGGGAATATGTTCACGGGGGTCGCGACTTTTACCGGACCGGCGATTTATACCGACGCTAAAAAATTCCAGAAGGTGGACTTTTCGGCGATCGACAAAAACAAGCAGGAGCATGACAAAGTAGCGACCGACGGATGGATCGCGATGGTTCAACACTACTTTGTCTCGGCGTGGCTTCCGGAGGACAAACAAAAACGCGAGTATTTCACGCGCAAGGTGGATGACAAGCTTTATTGGGCGGGGGTGTTTCTGCCCATGTCGCTAGTACCTCCAGGCGCAAGCGCAACACAGAACATGCGTCTTTATGTCGGCCCCCAGGAGCAGGAAAACCTGCTGAAACTGGCCCCCGGATTGGATCTGGTCGTCGATTACGGTTGGTTGAAGATTCTCGCTTACCCGATGTTTACCGTGCTATCCTGGATCGACAAGATGGTTGGTAACTGGGGTTGGACCATCATTATTTTCACAATCTTGCTGAAGCTGGTGTTCTTCCCGCTGAACCAGAAAGCCGGCAAGTCGATGGCACACATGAAGCATCTTGCGCCAAAGGTCGAAGCGTTAAAGGCGCGCTACGGCGACGACAAGATGAAGATGAATCAGGCAATGATGGAGCTCTACAAGACGGAGAAGGTGAATCCGTTAGGGGGCTGCCTGCCGATCCTGATCCAGATGCCATTCTTGATTGCCATGTATTGGGTACTGCTGGGCGCGGTGGAGTTGCGCAATGCGCCGTGGCTTGGGTGGATCACTGACCTGTCGGTTCCGGACCCTTACTATGTGCTTCCGGTGATCATGGGGGCCTCCATGATTATTCAAACCAAACTGAATCCAGCGCCGCCTGATCCGGTGCAAGCAAAGGTCATGATGATCATGCCGGTGGTTTTCTCGGTTATGTTTTTCTTTTTCCCGGCGGGCTTGGTGCTTTACTGGACGATGCAGAACATCTTGGGAATTGGGCAGCAGTGGTATATCAACAAGACAACGGCGCAGCCGGCACAAACAAAGGGCTCAACCGCCAAGAGTTAGGCCGCAGATATCAAGAACAGCAAAGAAAGGGCCGCCGAGTGGCGGCCTTTTTCTTGACGCCCCCATGGTACATTGCGGCGAAACCAAGGAGTCAACAAATGTCCAATCACGTTTCACGTGAAACCACGGAAACGATTGCTGCGATTGCGACCGCTACCGGGCGAGGCGGGGTAGGTGTTGTCAGGGTGTCGGGCAATAGCTTGGCGAGGTTGGCAGAAGGGGTGTGTGGCAAAGTCCCAGCCCCAAGGGTGGCAACCCATGTTGTCTTTCGCGATCACGCCGGCCGCCCGATCGACGACGGGTTGATATTGTTTTTCCCCGGCCCTCGATCGTACACAGGGGAAGATGTCATTGAGCTCCATGGCCACGGGGGCGCAGCTGCTCTAGGTAATATATTGCGGCGCTGCTTGCAATTGGGGTGTCGGCTTGCAAAGCCTGGAGAGTTTACGGAACGGGCATTTCTTAACGACAAGCTTGACTTGGCCGAAGCTGAGGCGGTTGCCGACCTGATTGAGGCGGGGTCGGCTCAGGCGGCGATGTCAGCAGCACAAACACTTACTGGCGAGTTCTCTCGGCGCATCCATAGATTGACTGAGGCGCTGATTGACCTGCGAATGCATGTCGAGGCCTGCATTGACTTTCCAGAGGAGGAAATTGATCCGGCGGATCGGCTAGCACAGGCAAAAAAGCTCGAACATATTCAAGAGTTGGAGGCCGGGCTGGCGCGGGAGGCGGCGCTAGGAAGAGTGTTGCGAGATGGGTTGACGGTTGTTTTGATTGGGCGCCCCAATGTGGGTAAGTCCAGCCTGCTGAATCGTCTGGCCGGCGAGGAGTTGGCGATTGTCACCCCAATTCCCGGCACAACCCGCGATCACATTAGGGCGACGATTCATTTGGATGGTGTGCCTATTCACCTGATCGACACCGCCGGTCTACGGGATACAGAAGACGAAGTGGAACGGATAGGCATAGATCGAACCTGGGCCGCAATAGCCAAGGCGGGCGCCGCGCTGCTCATTTCAGAGGCTGGCGAAATGGCAGGGATTCATGAGGCAGAAATACTCCACAGGCTGCCGAAAGGGTTGCCGGTGGCTTGGGTGTACAACAAGATCGACTTATTTCGTCCTGCGAGTGTTCCACGTGAAACACGGAACCAGAGGGATGCTGAGGAGCAGACCTCGCTTTCGGTATCAGCCCTGACGGGGGAGGGTGTAGATGACTTGCGAGCCTGGTTGCTGACGATAGCGGGGTGGCAGTCGGGCGCGGAGGGGGTATTCCTCGCGCGCGAAAGGCACCTTGTGGCGTTGCGACTTGCCGCCTCACACCTGTCTGTTGCGTCGAGCCTCGCCTCACAGTATGAGCTTTTCGCCGAGGAGCTTCGCCTCGCACAGCGTGCACTTTCTTCCATAACGGGTGAGTTTTCCTCGGATGATTTGCTCGGCGAGATATTTGGTCGATTCTGTATTGGCAAGTAAGCCCTTAATTTTGGATGGCATTTCAATAGCTAATTCGAGCGACGTGGCTTAAAATTCGCGGCTTACCTTTGTGTGCGTGCCAAGACTGTTCCCGTGGAGTTCCCGAAAAAATTCGATGTGATTGTAGTCGGTGGCGGTCACGCCGGCACCGAGGCGGCGTTGGCTGCGGCGCGAACGGGCGCCCGGACGCTGCTGCTCACTCATTCAATCGAGACGTTGGGACAAATGTCGTGTAATCCGTCGATCGGCGGAATCGGTAAGGGACACTTGGTTAAAGAGGTTGATGCATTGGGTGGGGCGATGGCCTTGGCGACGGACGAGGCTGGAATACAGTTCCGCACGCTGAATGCCAGCAAGGGTCCCGCTGTCCGCGCCACCCGCGCCCAAGCTGATCGAATTCTTTACCGCGCGGCAATTCGTGCTCGTTTGGAAAACCAGCCTAATCTTTGGCTATTCCAACAGGCGGTCGATGACTTTCTGCTCGATGATGACAATGGAACGCCTTGTGTAGTGGGCGTTATGACACAAGTGGGTCTTCGCTTTTCCGCAAAATCAGTTGTACTGACAGCGGGGACTTTCTTGGCAGGCAAAATTCACGTCGGCTTGGAAAATTACGCGGCAGGACGCGCGGGCGATCCACCGGCCAACTCGCTGGCAGCACGATTGCGGGAGCTAAAACTTCCGGTGGGTCGACTGAAGACGGGTACGCCGCCGCGAATTGACGGGCGCTCGATTGATTTCAGCAAGTGTGTTGCGCAGCCGGGAGATGACCCCACGCCTGTCTTTTCATTTCTCGGCAGGCGGGAAATGCACCCTCAGCAAGTGAGCTGCTGGATTACGCACACCACCGAAAAAACCCACGAAGTCATCCGTGGAGGGCTGGATCGCTCGCCGATGTTTACCGGTGTGATCGAGGGGGTTGGCCCCCGATACTGTCCCTCTATTGAAGATAAGATTCATCGTTTCGCCGACAAGGCAAGCCATCAGATATTCCTTGAGCCAGAAGGCCTCGATACACACGAGTTCTATCCCAACGGCATTTCGACCTCGCTGCCGTTCGATGTCCAGTGGCAATTGGTACGCTCGATTCCGGGCTTGGAAAACGCGCATATCCTTCGGCCCGGTTACGCTATCGAGTATGACTACTTCGATCCGCGCGGATTGAAGGCAACACTTGAAACAAAAGCGATCACAGGGCTGTTCTTCGCGGGCCAGATCAACGGCACGACAGGCTACGAGGAGGCCGCAGCACAAGGGCTGCTGGCAGGTGTCAATGCCGGTCTTTTCGCTATGGGCAAAGAGGGCTGGAGTCCGAGGCGCGATGAAGCTTATCTCGGCGTACTGGTCGACGATCTCATCACTCGCGGTGTCGCCGAGCCCTATCGCATGTTTACTTCGCGCGCCGAATATCGTTTGCAATTGCGCGAAGACAATGCGGATGCGAGGTTGACAGAAACCGGCCGAAAACTAGGTTTGGTGGATGATATTCGCTGGGAGGCCTTCTGCAAAAAGCAAGACGCAGTCGAACGTGAGACCGCACGCCTGAGAGCCACGTGGGCGCATCCGACAAAGGTCGCGCCCGCAGATGCAGAGCGCGTCTTGGGACAAGCGATTGAGCGCGAATATTCATTGTTCGATTTGCTGCGGCGCCCTAACGTGACCCATGCAGAATTGGCAACCTTAGGTGTGGGCGATTGGCCCGACTTGGATCCTGCGGTCGCAGAGCAAGTCGAGATCGCCGCCAAATACCAGGGGTACATTGACCGTCAGCAGGATGAGGTGGAAAAAAATCGCGCGCAGGAAGAAACAAGATTGCCAAGCGATATCGACTATCAGCGTGTACGCGGCTTGTCGAGAGAGGTTCAGTTGAAGCTCAATCAACACCGCCCGGAAACGGTCGGGCAAGCCGCACGAATCCAGGGCATCACACCCGCAGCGATTTCGCTGCTACTGGTTCACGTAAAGCGCGGGTTTGCCATTGCGCGATCTGCCGAGCCTGATCAGAAGTCGGCATAGCTAAAAGCCCATGACATTGCCCGCCATGATTGCCGTCACACCGAATCTACGAACGCTGATGGATGACGGTCTCTTCCACATGGGCCTGGACCTCGATGAGGGCCGGCGCGAACAGATGCTTCACTATGTTGAGCTGCTCGGCAAATGGAACAAGGTCTACAACCTGACCGCCGTGCGCGAGCCCGAACGCATGCTGGGCCTCCACATTCTGGACAGCCTGTCGGTGCATTCGCATGTAGCGCATTGCAAGACAATCATCGATGTTGGCACGGGTGCAGGCCTGCCGGGGTTGGTTCTGGCTATTGCGAATCCGGACATCAAGTTCTCATTGTTGGATACGATCGCCAAGAAAACCACCTTTGTGCGCCAGGCCATCGGTGAGCTGGGACTCGACAACGCCGTCACGCTGACCGAGCGTGTCGAAAACTATCGGCCTGCATCGGGCTTCGATGGGGTCATTTCCCGCGCATTTGCCGAGCTTAAGGATTTTGTCGAGGGGGCCGCACATCTTTGCAATGCCAATGGCCGGCTGTTTGCCATGAAGGGCGTCTATCCGCACGACGAAATTGCTCGCCTGCCTGCCGGGTTTAAAGTCGAACAAGTCATTCCATTGGCCGTGCCATCGGTCGAAGGCCAGCGCCACCTCGTTGTTATCAGGAAAACCTAGAACACCATGAAAGTTTTTGCAATCGCCAATCAAAAAGGCGGGGTTGGCAAAACCTCTGTTGCCGTTAACCTCTCCGCAACCCTTGCGCACTACGGGCAGCGCGTGTTGCTGGTGGATCTGGATCCGCAGGGGAATGCCACCACCGGAAGTGGTGTGGACAAGAGCGAAGTCACCAAGACGATCTACGGTGTTTTGCTCGGCGAGTACGGCGTCGCAGAAGCGAGGGTAAGAGCCGAAGGAGCGTTTGATGTATTGCCAGCAAACCGCGAGCTTGCCGGCGCTGAAATCGAATTGATTGAAGTGGAAGACCGCGAGTTTTGCCTGAAGCGCGCACTACAGGTCGTTGCAGAAAACTACGCGTTTGTTGTGATTGATTGCCCGCCGGCGCTCAACATGCTGACGGTCAATGCGCTTACCGCCGCTGATGCCGTCATTATTCCGATGCAGTGTGAATACTATGCGCTTGAAGGGTTGTCCGATCTGGTGGGCACGCTGCGTAAGGTCAAAGCCAATCTCAACCCGAACATCGAAATCGAAGCGTTGGTGCGAACCATGTACGACCCGCGCTCCTCACTGACCACGCAGGTGTCCGACGAAATCAAGGCACACTTTGGCGACAAGGTGTTCGATACCGTAATCCCGCGTAACGTGAGAATTGCCGAAGCGCCTTCTTTTGGTAAGCCGGTGATTCTTCACGACCCTGCCAGCAAGGGCGCGCAGGCGCATTTCGCTTTCGCCAAGGAGTTGCTGGCGCGCCAGGGTATTCCGGTCAAGGCGGCAGCATGATCAAGTCCAAAGGACTCGGCCGTGGGCTGGATGCACTGCTTGGCGGAGGGAAGAATGATGCGCCCGCCAAACAGGAAGGCGAGTTGCGTGAATTGGCGATAGCCAACCTCGCGCCCGGCAAATACCAGCCCCGCACCCGTATGGACAAAGGGGCACTGGAAGAACTGGCACAGTCGATCAAAGATCGCGGCATCGTTCAGCCGATTTTGGTGCGCGCCATCAGCGCGGGAAAATTTGAGATCGTCGCCGGCGAACGGCGCTGGCGAGCCGCGCAGATTGCAGGATTGGCCACCGTGCCGGCGCTGGTGCGAGAAATTCCTGACGAGCATGCGCTGGGCATTGGGCTGATTGAGAACATCCAGCGCGAGGATCTGAACGCAATCGAGGAGGCCGCCGGCATCAAGCGGCTGATCGACGAATTCAAGCTGACGCACGAAACGGCCGCTCAGGCAGTAGGCCGCTCGCGCGCGGCGGTCAGCAATTTGCTGCGCTTGCTGGAGCTGGCCAAGCCGGTTCAGGAAATGCTGATGGAAAGCAAACTCGATATGGGCCATGCCCGGGCATTGTTGGCCGTCAGCAAAGCAAAGCAAGTCGAACTGGCGCACCAGGTAGTGGCGAAGTCGTTGTCCGTACGTGACGCCGAAAAGCTGGTCAAGCAAGAGCTGGATCCTCCTAAGCCGGGCAAATCAAAAAGCACGGCCGACGCCGATACGCGGCGGCTGGAAAACGATCTAGCGGAAAAGCTCGGAACGCGTGTTGAAGTGAAAGCCGACAAAAAGGGCAAAGGTACGCTCAGCATCGACTTCATGAGCTTCGAGCACTTGGATGGCATTCTCGAGCGGGCCAAGTTGAAGTAGCGATGACCATAGTCTTAATGGCCAAACTCTAGCGCTGGCGGGCCCCGCGGGCTATTTTTGCCCGGAAAGCCGCGCCAGTGCTTGGGTTTCAAATTTTCACATCGCGGCGCCGCCAGCACGATCGCTTCATAAACCGTCGGTAAAGCGCTTTCTTATCAAGTCGTTATACGGCCTATCAGCATGCTGCGGCGCGTCAAAATGGTTTGACGCAGGCAACCATCGCCGCTTATAATCGATAGGCTTTGCGGCCGGTTTCAAAGGTTGGTTCGGGAGAAACATTCAATGCTTCGCGATGCTCTCGGGCAAACCTACCGCAAGGTCATTTTCTTGCAGTCAATCCTCACGATCATGGTCGCAATCGCCGCGCTGTTGGTGGCAGGCCAGTCCCCGGCTGTGTCGGCACTGACGGGAGGGGTGGCGGTGGTAGTCGGCAGCATCGCGTATGCGGCGCTGGCAAGGGAATCAAAAGTTTCGATGGTTTCCGCAGGAAGGGTGTTGGGCAGGCACCTGCTGGCGGAAGCGGTCAAGGTCTTGTTGGTGCTGTCGTTAGTGTTCGCATCGCTGGCCAGTGGTTGGTTCGTAGCGGGATGGTTGATCGCTGCGATGGCAGTAGCCCTGCTTGGGCAATGGTTGGCTCTACTGATAATTCGATAAAGAATCATGGCGTCCAGTTACGAATCCCCTTCCGAGTACATCTCGCATCACCTCACCAACCTGAAAATCACCACCGGTGAAGGTGGGTTCTGGGGTACGTTTAATCTGGATTCGCTGATCATGTCGGTGATTCTTGGCGTCATCGGCTTGGGTGCTTTCTGGCTCGCCGCGCAACGGGTGACCTCGGGTGTTCCCGGCCGCTTTCAGGGTTTTGTCGAGATCGTGCTGGAGTTCATCGACAACACAGTCAAGGATGTATTCCCCGGCGACCGCAGCTTCCTCGCGCCGCTTGCGCTGACTATTTTCGTTCTGGTGTTCATGATGAACCTGATGGACTTGATTCCCATCGATTTCGTCGCCACCTTTATGCATGCCATCGGGGTTTCGCACTGGAAGTCGGTGCCCTCAACGGATTTGAACGTGACTTTTGCCATGTCGTTCACCGTGTTCATGCTGATCATTTTCTTCAGCTTTAAAGCTAAAGGCGCGGGCGGCTTTATTCACGAGCTCTTTACCGCACCGTTCGGCTCCAATCCGCTTCTCTGGATTCCCAACCTCGCCATCAACATTATTGAGTTGATCGCCAAGCCGGTATCGCTTGGCATGCGTCTGTTCGGCAATATGTACGCGGGCGAGCTGGTGTTTATGCTGCTCGGGCTACTGGGCATGCTTGGCGGTGTTTACACGGCCGGTTCCATCGTCCTCTCGTGGGGCTGGGCGGTATTCCACATCCTGATCATCATCCTGCAAGCCTTTATTTTCATGGTGCTGTCGTCGGTTTATATCGCGATGGCGCACGAACACCACTGATTTCTGTTTTTCGCATTTACATTTAACTTAGTCTCAAAAAACGAAAGGAAAGAAAATGGCACAGTTCATCGCCCTCGTTCAAGCTTACATGGCCTTCGGTATCGGCCTCAGCATTGGTCTGGGCGCGCTGGGCGCTTGTATCGGTATCGGCATCATGGGTTCCAAGTTCTTGGAGTCCGCCGCCCGTCAACCTGAGCTGATCCCGCAACTGCAAAAATTCATGTTCCTGCTGGCTGGTCTGATCGACGCAGCGTTCCTGATCGGTGTTGGTATCGCCATGTTCTTCGGCTTCGCCAATCCGCTGCTGACCGCCGTCAAGTAAATCCAGACTAGATAAGGAAGGGTCGTCGCCATGAGTCTGAATGCGACGTTGTTTGCGATGGCAGTGTGGTTTGCGCTGCTCATCTGGTTTGCTGCCGCAAAAATCTGGCCGCCGCTGATGAATGCCATCGACGAGCGCAACAAGAAGATTGCTGATGGCTTGGCCGAAGCAGAAAAGGGCAAGGCTGCGCTGGCAGAAGGCGAGAAGCAAAAAGCCGTGATGCTGAAAGAGGCGCGCGATGCCGCTGGCGAAATCAAGCTCGCCAACGAAAAGCAGGCCCAAGCGCAGATCGATGAAGCCAAGGCGCAAGCCAAGATCGAGGCGGATCGCCTGATCGCGGCTGCACACGCGCAAATCGCACAGGAGCAGCAAAAAGCCCGCGAACAGCTTCGCGAGCAGGTTGCTGCCTTGGCGGTTGCCGGTGCTGAAAAAATCCTCAAGCGCGAAATCGATGCCAAGGCCCATGCCGACATGCTGGCGCAACTGAAGGCTCAACTGTAATGGCTGAGCTCACCACTGTCGCTCGTCCTTATGCCGAGGCCGCGTTTCGCAGCGCGGTTGAAGCGAAAGACGTTTCCGGCTTCGCCGGCAAGCTTCAGTTGCTTGGTGCGGCTGCGGCAACACGCGAGGCCGCCTCGGTGCTGGGCAATCCGAAGGTGAGCGGCAAGGAAAAAGCCGAGCTGCTGTTTTCGGTGGCCGGCGGAAATGTGCCGGACGCGCTGAAGAATCTGGCAACGACGTTGATTGACAACCAGCGCGCGACGCTGCTGCCGTTTATCAATGAACATTTTGCACGGTTGCAGCGCGACCACGAAGGCGTTGTCAAGGCGATCATCACCAGCGCCTTTGCGCTCGGCGAGGCTGACAAGGCCTCGTTGATTGATGCGCTGGCCAAAAAATACGGCAAGAAAGTCGATGCAGAAATTCGCGTCGATGCGTCGTTGATTGGTGGCGCGCGCATTCAGGTGGGCGACGATGTGATCCATGCATCGGTGCGCGACACGCTCGACAAGATGGCAATTGCACTGGCGCACTAAAGCGCTGGTCCCAAAGAATTCAAGTTAAGTATTGGAGTTGGCGATGCAAATCAACCCGGCCGAAATCAGCGAACTGATCAAGTCCAAAATCCAGAACCTGCCGGCCGCTGCCGAAAAGCGCAGCGAAGGCTCGGTGATCTCCGTGACCGACGGTATCTGCCGCGTGCATGGTCTTGCCGACGTCATGCAAGGCGAGATGCTGGAATTCCCCAATAACACTTTCGGCTTGGCGCTGAATCTGGAGCGCGACTCCGTCGGCTCGGTGATCCTGGGCGACTACCAGCACATTAAGGAAGGCGATACCGTGAAGTGCACGGGCCGCATTCTTGAAGTGCCAGTTGGTCCGGAACTGCTGGGTCGCGTGGTGAACTCACTGGGCGCGCCGATCGACGGCAAAGGCCCGATCAATGCCAAGATGACCGACGTTATCGAAAAGGTTGCGCCGGGCGTTATTGCGCGTAAGTCGGTTGATCAACCGGTTCAGACCGGCTTGAAGGCTATCGATGCCATGGTGCCGGTAGGTCGTGGCCAGCGCGAACTGATCATCGGTGACCGCCAAACCGGTAAGACCGCCGTGGCAATCGACACCATCATCAACCAGAAGGGCAAGGACATCTTCTGCGTTTACGTTGCTATCGGCCAGAAGGCATCAACAGTAGCCAACGTGGTGCGGAAGCTGGAAGAAACCGGCGCACTGGCTTACACCATCGTTGTTGCTTCGACCGCTTCCGAATCTGCCGCGATGCAATACATCGCTGCTTATTCCGGCTGCACCATGGGCGAGTACTTCCGCGACCGCGGACAAGATGCCCTGATCATTTATGACGATCTGTCGAAGCAGGCCGTTGCTTATCGTCAGGTATCCCTGCTGCTGCGCCGCCCACCGGGTCGTGAAGCGTATCCAGGCGATGTGTTCTATCTACACTCACGTTTGCTGGAGCGCGCCGCTCGTGTCAATGCCGAGTACGTCGAGAAGTTCACCAACGGTGCTGTCAAAGGCAAGACTGGTTCGCTAACCGCGCTGCCGATCATCGAAACGCAGGCCGGTGACGTTTCTGCATTCGTGCCGACCAACGTGATCTCGATCACCGACGGCCAGATCTTCCTGGAAACTGATTTGTTCAATGCCGGTATTCGCCCCGCGATCAACGCTGGTATTTCCGTGTCGCGCGTGGGTGGTGCTGCACAGACCAAGATCATGAAGCGTAAAGATACCGGTGCTGGTGTGCGTCTGGCTCTCGCTCAGTATCGTGAGCTTGCCGCCTTTGCCCAGTTCGCCTCCGATCTGGACGACGCAACCCGCAAGCAGCTCGAACGTGGTCGCTTGGTGACGGAGCTGATGAAGCAGCCGCAGTACCAGCCGATGCAGGTTTGGGAAATGGCGTTGTCGTTGTTCGCCGTCAACAACAGCTACATGGATGACGTCGAAATCAAGAAAGTTGCCGCGTTCGAAAAGAGCCTGCGCGACTTCGTGAAATCCAAGTACGCATCGCTGGTGTCCTCGATCGAAGCCGTGAACAATCTGTCGGCTGACGACGAAAAAGCACTGCATGCCGCAGTGCAGGATTTCAAGAAGACCGGTAGCTATTAAGGCAACTGAGGCGCTGTCAGGGTTGGTGACTTAAGAGGCAAAGATGGCAGGTTCCAAGGAAATTCGTACCAAGATCAAGAGCGTGGAAAACACGCGCAAGATCACCAAGGCCATGGAAATGGTGGCCGCGTCGAAAATGCGCAAGGCGCAGGATCGGATGCGTGCTGCTCGTCCCTACGGCGAAAAGATTCGCAGCGTCTGCGCCAATCTGTCGCACGCCAATCCTGACTACAAACACGCGTTTCTGCAGAAGCGCGACAACGTGAAAAACGTTGGCGTGATCATGGTGACTTCCGACAAAGGCCTCTGCGGCGGCTTGAACACCAACGTGATGCGTTTGGTGGTCAACAAGGTCAAGGAGTGGGAGGGCGCCAACGCCAAGGTGCAAGGCACTGCGATCGGCAATAAGGGCTTTGGTTTTCTGCAGCGTTTCGGCATTCCGCTGGTGTCGCACGTGATCGGTTTGGGCGACAAGCCGCACCTGGAAAAGTTGATCGGGCCCGTAAAGATCCAGCTTGACGCGTTTGCCGAAGGCAAGATCGACGCGCTGTATCTTTGCTACACCAAGTTCGTCAATACGATGAAGCAGGAAGCAGTCTGCGAGCAATTGCTGCCGTTGACGGGCGACAAGTTAGGTGCCCCCGATTCATCGTGGGATTATCTCTACGAACCCGATGCCAAGACCGTTTTGGATGAACTGCTGGTGCGTTACATCGAGGCGATCGTGTACCAGGCCGTTTCCGAGAACATCGCGTCGGAACAGTCGGCTCGCATGGTCGCCATGAAGTCCGCGTCGGACAATGCCAAGAAGGTAATCGGCGATTTGAAGCTGACCTACAACAAAGCGCGTCAGGCCGCGATTACCAAAGAGCTGTCGGAAATCGTCGGCGGCGCAGCAGCGGTCTAAGTGGCCAACAAAGCAACCAAACAAAGAATTCGCAATATCTAGCTGGAGTTAAAAATGAGTGTCGGACAAGTCGTTCAGTGTATTGGTGCGGTGGTGGATATCCAGTTTCCGCGCAACGAGATGCCCAAGGTGTATGACGCACTAATGCTGGAAGAGTCCAGCGACAAGTCGTTCGCCGAAAAAGGCCTCACGTTCGAAGTCGAACAGCAGCTTGGCGACGGCGTGGTTCGTTGCATCGCGCTGGGCTCGTCTGACGGTATTCGCCGTGGCATGAAGGTTAAGAACTCCGGAGCGCCCATCTCAGTGCCCGTCGGCAATGGTACGCTCGGCCGCATCATGGACGTGCTGGGTCGTCCGATCGACGAACAAGGCCCCATCGTCACCGACGAAAAGCGCGCGATTCACGCTGCTGCACCGAAGTTCGACGAACTCTCTCCCTCGGTTGATCTGTTGCCCACCGGGATCAAGGTTATCGACTTGGTCTGCCCGTTCGCCAAGGGCGGCAAGATCGGCCTGTTCGGTGGCGCCGGTGTGGGCAAGACCGTGAACATGCTGGAGCTGATCAACAACATCGCCAAGAGCTACGGTGGTCTGTCGGTGTTCGCTGGTGTGGGCGAGCGTACCCGCGAAGGTAACGACTTCTACCATGAGATGCAGGAAGCGGGCGTTATCAAGTCGGACAACCTGAATGACTCCAAGGTCGCGATGGTGTTCGGCCAGATGAACGAGCCGCCGGGCAACCGCTTGCGCGTGGCGCTGACCGGTCTGACCATGGCCGAACGTTTCCGCGACGAAGGCAAAGACATCCTGTTCTTCGTCGATAACATTTATCGCTACACGCTGGCCGGTACCGAAGTGTCCGCGCTGCTCGGTCGTATGCCGTCTGCCGTGGGCTATCAGCCGACGCTGGCCGAAGAAATGGGCGTGCTGCAGGAGCGCATCACTTCGACCAAAACTGGATCCATCACATCCATCCAGGCCGTGTACGTGCCTGCCGATGACTTGACCGATCCTTCACCCGCAACCACGTTTGCCCACTTGGACGCAACGGTTGTTCTGTCGCGCGACATTGCTGCGCTGGGTATTTATCCCGCCGTGGATCCGCTGGACTCCACCAGCCGTCAGCTTGACCCGCAAGTCGTGGGCGAAGAACATTACACCGTCGCTCGCCGCGTGCAGTCGACGCTTCAGCGTTACAAGGAACTACGCGACATCATCGCGATTCTGGGTATGGACGAATTGTCGCCGGACGACAAACTGGCCGTGGCTCGTGCACGCAAGATCCAGCGCTTCCTGTCGCAGCCGTTCAACGTGGCCGAAGTGTTCACCGGCACGCCGGGCAAGATCGTTCCGCTGAAGGAAACCATCCGTGGCTTCAAGATGATTGTTGACGGCGAATGCGACGCGCTGCCAGAGCAGGCGTTCTACATGGTCGGTGGCATTGACGAAGCGTTCGAAAAAGCCAAGACGATGAACTAGTAAATCGGGCAAAAGTGAACCCCTACTTTTGCCCGGCTTAGTTACTGAAAATGCCCGGCAAAGCCGGGTCATTTTCGATAGGAAAAAAACCGGAACACCGCGATATGGCAAACACACTTCACGTCTACATCGTCTCTGCAGAGCAGTCGATATTCTCTGGCGAGGCGAGCATGGTCGTTGTGCCGGGAGAAACCGGCGAGCTGGGCATTTTGCCCGGCCATGCCCCATTGCTTTCCCGTGTGAAGCCCGGCACCGTAAAGGTAAAGCTGGCGGATAAGGCCGAAGAGGAAATTGTTTATGTTTCCGGCGGAGTTCTAGAGGTCCAGCCTAAGAACGTTACCATTTTGTCGGATACTTCGATTCGGGGTGCAGACCTCGACGAAGCCAAGGTCATGGAAGCCAAACGCGCGGCGGAGGAAGCACTCGCTAACCGTGCGAGCGGCCAGGATCGTGCCATGGTGGTTGCTGAGTTGGCACAATTGGCGGCGCAGTTGCAGGCAATACAAAAATTGCGCAAAAAGCTTTGAGCTACGGTATAATCTAAACACCGTAACGGTTTAGAGGCGCAACACATACAGGCAGCGGAATAACTCCCCGCTGCCTTTTTTTTCGCCCAAGTTGGCGTTCACTGCGCTTGAAGCATAATTCGCGTATGAGCCCAAACATGAACTCTGCACCCACTTCCAACGCGCATTCGGCAAATCTGTCCGTAGTCATTCTTGCTGCCGGGCAAGGCAAACGCATGAAATCAGCGTTGCCCAAGGTCCTGCATCCGATTGCAGGAACTCCGATGCTTCGGCATGTTGTGCAAACGGCGCGCTCGCTCAATCCGCAAAAAATTTGCATCGTCTATGGTCACGGCGGAGATCAGGTGCGGGCTGCGTTTGAAGAGGAATCGCTCGCCTGGGCGAAACAGGATCCCCAACATGGCACTGGCCACGCTGTGATGCAGGCGTTGCCCGAGATCGGCACTACGGGTGTGACCCTGATCCTTTACGGTGACGTACCGCTGATCACCAAAGGTACATTGGCTGCCCTAGTCGGTCCTGCCGCCGCAGGCAAGCTGGCGTGGCTGACCCAGCGCGTCGCCAATCCCGCCGGACTCGGCCGCGTTCTGCGTGACGTCGCTGGAAAAGTGCGTGCGATAGTCGAGGAAAAAGATGCCACGCCGGAACAGCGGCAGGTCAGCGAAATCAACACGGGTTTTCTTGCCTGCCCAACAGCAAAGCTTGCAGCATGGCTGCCGCGATTGACCAACAACAATGCGCAGGGCGAGTACTACCTCACCGATATTCTTGCCATGGCCGTAGCCGAGAATATTGCGGTGGATACGCCGCACCCCGCACATGGCTGGGAAGTGGTTGGCGTAAACAGCAAGGACCAACTCGCACAACTTGAGCGTGACTACCAGCGCGAACTTGCCCGCCGGCTGATGACCGATGGCGTCATGCTGGCAGATCCCGCGCGCATCGACGTCCGCGGCCAGCTCACCTGTGAGTCCGACGTCGCGATCGACATCAATTGCGTGTTCGAAGGCAAGGTCCATCTTTCAAGCGGAGCCAAGGTCGGCGCCAATTGCATCCTGCGCGACTGCACCGTCGGCGCGAATACGGAAATCCTGCCGTACACGTTTGTCGACGGTGGCAGCATTGGCGAAGGCGCCCGCATCGGACCTTACGCTCGTATTCGTCCGGGCACCGTGCTTGGGAACGATGTACACATCGGGAACTTCGTCGAAGTCAAGGCCAGCGAATTTGGCCAAGGCTCCAAGGCCAATCATCTTTCCTACATCGGCGACTCCACAGTCGGAAAGAGCGTCAACATCGGCGCAGGTACCATCACCTGCAACTACGATGGCGCCAACAAGCACCGCACCGTGATCGAGGATAGCGTCCACATCGGTTCAGATGTACAGCTGGTCGCGCCGGTCACGATCGGCAAAGGAGCCGATATCGCCGCCGGTACCACCGTGTGGAAGGATGTGGCGCCAGGCGGCTTGACACTGAACAC
>JAEUNB010000138.1 GCA_016790625.1 Betaproteobacteria bacterium
ATCTCCCGCTTGCGTATGCTGCATTCAAGGCCGCCATTCTTGCCGATCCGTCGTTTGCGCCGGGCTACAGCAACCTTGCCCAGCTGTACCGGCGCAAAGGGCTCAACTTCAGTACCGAGGCGCTGCTGGTGCACGCGGTGACATTGGATGGCGACGATGACACTCCGCTGCGCGTGTTGCAAAGCCTGATGCTTTCGCAGGGCCGCAAACGCGAGGCGCAGCACTATGCAGATTTGCTGCAGGCGCGGCGCGAGCGCAATCCCTACCATTGGCTGGCGCAAGGCATGGAATTGCTCAGCAACCACCGCAATGCGCAGGCCGTTCGCGCGCTGGAGCGTGCGCAGGCACTGACCAGTGGCTTCGACGAGGTGCACCAGTACCTGGCCGTCGCTTACTGGCGCGTCGGCAACCGGGTGGATGCGCAGCGGCAGCTGGCAACGCTGAAGGCAATTGATGCTGCGAGAAATGCAGATCGTCCCGGTACGGCTGATCCTGTAATTGCGTTGCTGGGCCGCAAGTTTGCGGCGGCCGCCGAGTCGCGCTGAAGCAGGGTGGCTACAACCTGCGGATTCGATCGAGGACGACAAAGTCCATGGCGAAGGCGTTTTTTTCATCGGCGGCACGGTGTTCGCGTGATCGCTCTTTCCACTGATCGGCGTCGAGCTGCGGAAACCAGGTGTCGCCAGTTGGCGAGGCATCAACTTCGGTCAGGTAGATCGCATCGGCCAGCGGCAAAGCCTCGCTGTAGAGCGTTGCGCCGCCGATTACGAACACGTTCTCGTTACTTCTGCACTGATTGATCGCCGCAGTCAGCGAGCCAAACGCTTCACACCCTTCGGCTTGCCAGCTCGCATTGCGACTGACGACGAGATTGCGCCGCCCGGGCAGCGGCCTGCCGATCGACTCGAACGTCTTGCGCCCCATGATGACGGGGTGGCCGAGAGTGTTGCGCTTGAACCAGGCAAAATCCGCCGGCAGATGCCAGGGCATCTTGTTGTCGATACCTATGACACGATTCTTTGCCATGGCGACGATCAGGTTGAGGTGCATTGACCTGACTCAGACAGCGATCGGTGCTTTGATCGCTGGATGGGGATCGTAGCCTTCGAGCGTGAAATCCTCGAATTTGAAGGCGAACAAATCCTTTACCTCGGGATTAATGCGCATGACTGGCAGCGAACGCGGCTCACGGGCGAGTTGTTCGCGCGTCTGCTCCAAGTGATTGGAGTAGAGGTGCGCATCGCCCAGTGTGTGCACGAAATCGCCAGCGGCAAGGCCGCAGGCCTGTGCCACCATCATGGTCAGCAGGGCATAGGACGCGATATTGAATGGCACACCGAGAAAGATATCGGCGCTGCGTTGATAGAGCTGGCAGGACAGGCGGCCATTGGCAACATAGAACTGGAAAAAAGCGTGACACGGTGCCAACGCCATTTTTGGAATGTCAGCCACATTCCATGCTGAAACGATAATGCGCCGCGAGTCGGGATTGTTGCGGATCTGTTTCAGTACATCGCTGATCTGGTCAATGTGGGCGCCGTCCGGCGCCGGCCAGGAGCGCCATTGATAGCCGTATACCGGTCCGAGATTTCCCTCGTCGTCGGCCCATTCATCCCAGATGGTGACGCCGTTTTCCTTGAGGTAGGCGATATTGGTATCGCCCTTCAGAAACCAAAGCAGCTCGTGAATGATCGAACGCAAGTGCAGTTTCTTGGTGGTGAGCAGCGGAAACCCGTCGGCCAGATTGAAACGCATCTGGTAGCCAAATACCGAGCGCGTGCCGGTGCCGGTGCGATCGGATTTGTCGACGCCGTGTTCAAGCACATGGCGCATCAAGGCGAGATAGGCATCGTCTGCGGGATTGGACATATTGTGCGGAAGAGGGAGTGAGTTACTGAACTGCTGTCATTTTACCGAATTGCTGTGTGATCCCCGCCGCTACCGAATACCTCTTCCATTGCCATAGCGAGCTTGGGCACATCGGTAATCGACATGTGATTGATTCCAGCAGCGGCAGCCCGGCCCCCTCCACCCAGACGCTGTGCGACATCACTCGCACCATTCAGCCTATCGCGTGCTGCGCGAATACTGACCGTGGCGGTACCCAGTCTGTCGGGTGTAACGACGGCGTGCGCTCGTTGCGGGTAGGCATGTACCAGATGATTGGCGAAGGCGCCTGAAACGCGGCGAGCCCATGAAGTATTCGGCAGTGTGTAGAGCGCAAACACGTTGTTCTGATGTTCAGCTGTAACTTGGCTTGCATGCGCCATATCGTCGGTCCGGCCGGCGGCGAGGTGCTCGACGATATCTTCGTTCTCAAGGAAGTCGAATGGATTGGCGAACGGCGTCATGCGCCGGGCCAGCGTCTCAGGTGGGAAGTGCAAGTCTTCGATCGTATCGCCGTAGGCGTTGTAGTTCAGGCATTCGCCGAGCTCTTGCAACTGCATTTTTTGAACGGGGGACAGAAGTGCTTGATCGGCCAATGCGTGCGCACGGGTTTGCAGATTGTCGCCAAATGTGCCGGCAATGGCCCACAGGCGCCATTTGCCGCCAAGGTGGCGATCAACAATGAAGCTGGTGCAGACGTCTGGCGTTTCATCGATATGCGACTCCAGCAAAGGGTGTGGCTGAAGCAGGCCAGCACGATGATGATCGAAGTACCGAAGCTTGGCGCCTTGTTTCAAAAGGTTCAATGCAGCGTCCGCGTTCCGGTCCCATGACACGTCGAATACATTGATCTCGTCTTCGGCCGAGGCGTTGATGCGCTTCAGCAGTTCGATGTCGCGCTTGACGCCGGTGATCATTGCAAGCCCATTGGCAACCGGATTGGTCAGGCGATATTGATGGCGGGCAATCAACCCATCGGCGTCGCCGTTGAAGACATCGAATGCGAGCATGTAGTCGTGTGTTTGTGTCGATGTGTCGCCGTCCATGTTATGCGCTTTTTCCGCGCTGCACGAACCGAAACGCATACAATCGCTTATCGAAAATTTGTCAGGCCAATAATGAAAGTCAATTTGCCCAAAGTCGCTTTGTTGCAAGGTACTCCGTCACTCGGGAAAATCGATGCGCGGCATCTGCTGATCGTGACGCAAGCGGGTGTCAATGTCGGCAGTGTATTTGAGATGCAGGCACGCGATGCCGCGCTGGCTCGGGGCACAAAGAAGAATCCAGCCGGTGCCAAGTCCACCCCGACAATTTCCTCCAGCATTGGCGGCCGCCTGTTGGTTTGGGTCGAATGGGATCCCGCTACATCGACGTTCGAACAGCAAACCGCGCTGCGCAAGGCCTTGGACATCCTGTACAAGGAGAGCCCGAGCGAGCTGGCCATTCTGGTTCAGGCCGAGAGTTCCAGGCGCGGCCAATGTGCATCGCAGGCCATTTATGTGGCCTTGGTTAACAGTCAATTTCGGCTTGGAAAGACAAGCAATCAGAAAGCATCGGGCGAAGCGTCGCTGGCAAGCCTGCAGGTGTGGGGCGTGCCCAAGGGGTATTCGGTTACACGATCAGTCGCCCTTGCTGAGGGCAATCTGCTATCGCGAGCATTGACGCTGCGGCCACCAAACGACCTCACACCAAAACGTTATCGTGCCGACGTTGTGAGGCTCGCCAAGGACAATGGTTGGGATATCGAGCAGTACGACTTTAAGCGGTTGCGCAAGATGGGTGCTGGCGCATTTTGCGCCGTCGCGCAGGGCAGCCCGCAGCAGGATGCCGCCATTGTTCGTCTGAGCTATCGGCCGCGCAAAGCCGAAAAGCGCGTGCTCGCGTTGGTGGGCAAGGGCATCTGCATGGATACCGGCGGACACGGACTGAAGAGCGCCAAGGGCATGTATGGCATGCACGAGGATATGAATGGATCGGCTGTGGTTCTGGGAATCCTAAAAGCGGTGAGCGATCTGAAACTGCCGATTGCGATCGACGCATGGTTGGCGATCGCACAGAACCACATCGGCCCGGAAGCCTATCAGCCTGGCGATATCGTGACGGCATTGGACAAAACGACGATCGAAGTGGTGCACACCGATGCCGAAGGCCGGATGGTACTGGCTGATACGCTGACGATGGCTGCGCGGGAGAAACCGGCGGTGATGCTGGATTTCGCGACGCTGACCGGTGCCATGGCTTATTCGCTGGATTCGCGCATGTCCGGCGTATTTGCCAGCACGACGGAACTGGCGAAGGCTGCATCTGCATGCGGAGAAGCGAGCGGCGAGCGCGTGGTCCTGTTTCCGCTGGAGAAGGACTATGACGAAGCGTTGGAAAGCAAGGTCGCCGACATCAAGCAGTGTCTGATTGCTGGTGAAGGGGACGCAATTTATGCTGCACGCTTCCTCGCGCGTTTCGCCAAAGACGTGCCGTGGGCTCACATGGATCTTTCATCCTATCGCCACGAGGGTGGCTTGGGCGCGGTTGCGGGCGATGTCAGTGGATTCGGCGTTGCATGGGGCTTGGCAATGGTCGAGGCACAGATTTCCAAGTAACAAAGCCGGCCGCTTCAAAACAAAAATCCCCGTAGGCCATGCCTACGGGGATTTTTTGTTTTGAAATGGATGCGTATTACTTCGAGAAAATAATCCACAGGCGCGCCAGATCGGCGACACCGTCGTTGCCCTGAACGGTCTTCAGGGTTTGCACGCCCTTGGCCTTCTGACCGGATTGCAAGTATGCGAGCCCCAGCCACAGCTTGGCATCTTCGGGGCGACGCAGGCCGCCCTTCTTGATGCCGGCCTCCATCAAGCCGATGCCCTTCGGGGCTTGGCCCAAGGTCACATACTTGTAGCCCAGTGTGACGAGCGCATTGCCATCCTTGGCCGCATTGGCGTCGGTTTCTTCCTGTCCGCCAGTGAGCGATTTCTGGCTTTCGGCCAAGCGCTGAACAGCGAGGTCCTTCAGACGCTTATGGCGATCCGCCTCAGCGCCTTTGCCCAATGCGCCGTTGGCGAAGCCATCGTCGATAACTTTCTTGCCCTCAGCGGCGAAGCCGGCCTGCAGCGCCAGCTGCGACATCTCCATGAAGTCGTTGGTGGAGGTCAAATTGCCGGTCGCCAATTGCAGGCGATACACGTCGAGCGCCAGACGATCCGAGAATCCCGGCTTGCGCTGCACACCGGTAATCACGTTGGCCCAAAGGCTCTTCTTTGGATAATAGTTCAGCAATTTTTCGATGGTGGCGGCGTAGCCTGCGTTATTCTTCTGGCGCAAATAGCTGTTGGCCAGCAACTGCAGTTTTTCTTCTGACGGGGTGCGGCCGGCTTTTTCATCTGCCTCGACGTCGGCCAGCGATTCCTTTGCCGCGTTGGCGAAATCGCCACTCTGGAAATAGGCCTGAATCATCTGGGTGCGGATTTGAGGGCTGGTGCCGCCTTCCTTGTAGTAGCGTGCGCCCCACTTGATCGCGGCTGCATAGTCGCGATTATTGGCGTACAGCTTGACCAGCGTGTCGATAATCGACAACTGGGTCGGCCCGGCAACTTTGCCCGAGGCAATCACCGCCTCGAACGCTTTGGCTGCGGTATCGCTTTCGCCGGCACCAAGAGCCGCGTTGGCACGGGTGAATTCGATCAGGTAGGACTCATTGGGCGTCTTTCCCGAAACGGCATCGGCTTCCTTGAGTTTGGCGAGGGCCTCCTTGTAGCGCTTTGCCTTGAGCATGTCCTGCGCTTGCTGCAGTGGCTTGCCGAGCTCGGGGCGTACTTTTTCTTGTGCCGAGACGGTCGGCGAGACGGAAAGCAGCAGGCCGGACACAAGGGCGATCCCGGCTAGGGCGCGTTTGAAGGACGAGGATGAGGCCATGAAAAAATCTCCAGGAATAAATGCAAAACGCGGCCTGCGCCGCGTTTTGCCGTGTTGCTTGTTACTTGACGAATTGTTCGTTGCCGACAATTCCGAGCTTGGTGACGCCCAACCTTTGCGCCGAGGCCATGACCAGCGCCACCGACTTGTACTGCGCCAGTTTATTGGGGCGCAAGTGCACTTCGGGTTGGTCTTCCGCTGCTGCGGCTGCACGCAGGCGGGTTTCCAACTCGTCTCGGGTTGGGATGATTTCGCCATTCCACAGAATCGTGCCGTCGAAGTCGACGTCGATTTGCACGACGACGGGTGGCTTGGGTGGCGGTGGCGGATTACCGACCGGCATGTTCAGCTTGACCGCATGCGTCTGAATTGGAATGGTGATGATCAACATGATGATCAATACCAGCATCACGTCGATCAACGGCGTGGTGTTGATTTCCATCATCGGTTCGGGATCGCTGTCGCTCCCACCGCTGCCTACATTCATACCCATAGTGAACTCCTTTTTCTGACCGCCGGCTTATCAGCCGCCGTAGTTGTTCGGCGGCGGCTCGGTGATGAAGCCGATCTTCAGGATGCTGGCCCGCTGGCAGGTATAGACCACTTTGCCGACGGACTCATAGCGCGCATTCTCGTCGCCGCGGATGTGAATTTCCGGCTGAGGCGTCTTTACCGCCTCGACCTTCAGCTTCTCGAACAGGGCGTCGGTATCCGGAATCAACTGGGTATTCCAGTAGATGTCGCCGTCCTTGGTGACCGACAGCAGGATATTTTCCGGCTTGGTCTGCGTCGGGAGATTACGCTCCTTCGGCAGATCGACCTTGGCGGACTGCGTGATAACCGGCGTGGTGATCAAAAAGATGATCAACAGCACCAGCATCACGTCCACCAGCGGTGTTGTGTTGATGGCGGCGATGACTTCTTCTTCGCCTTCGCCATCCGAGCCTACGCTCATTCCCATATTGGGCTCCTAACTGTCGACTGGATTACTTCTTCTTGCTGCCTTGGCTCATCAGAACCGAGTGCAGGTCACCGCTGAACGCGCGAACCTTTTCCATGGTCGACTTGTTGCGACGGATCAGCCAGTTGTAGGACAGAACGGCCGGAACAGCCACGGCCAGACCGATAGCGGTCATGATCAGTGCTTCACCCACCGGGCCGGCTACTTTGTCGATTGACGCTTGACCGGCAATACCGATGGCGGTCAGCGCCTGATAGATACCCCAAACCGTACCGAACAGTCCAACGAACGGGGAGGTGGAGCCCACCGTTGCCAGGAAGGCCAAACCGTCACCCAGACGGCTGTTGACGTTTTCCTGAGCGCGCTGAATTGCAGTCGTGACCCAGGTGTTCAGATCAACTTCACCCAGCAGGCCACCGTGGTGTTCGGTTGCCTTTACGCCACTCTCAGCGATAAAACGGAAAGCGCTGTCTTCTTTCAAGGTATTGACGCCTTGCGATACGGAGCCTGCGGTCCAGAACGATTCGCCGGCTTCCTTGGCATCTTTGTTGATGCGGCGCTGTTCGAACAGCTTTACTACCAAGATGTACCAGCTGCCCATCGACATGATGACCAGAATGGTCAGCGTGCCCTTGGAAACCCAGTCGCCGTGCTCCAGCATCGCCTTGATGCCGTACGGGTTTTCGACCGATTCTTTGGCCACGGCGCCAGGGGCCGCAGCCGGCTTGGCTGCGTCGGCGGCGGGCGCTTGCGCAGCGGCGCTAACCGGCTGCAGTGCAACGAGCGCCGTCACAACCGGTGCGCACATGAGTACTGCCGCTACCAGCAGTGCAGGGATACGTTTGAAAAAAGACATGATTCCTCCAGTGAAAAAACGAACTTGAATTGATCGCGCAATGAACTTGGTTCAAGCGTGCCGTGCTGCTTCCCGCAAATACAAACCTTCCCGACTATCAGTCTGCCAACTTGAACGAAAACGGTACCTGTACCCGGACGTCGCGCGCCTGGGCGTTACATTTGAATTGCCGTACAGCCGCAACCGACACGCTGTTGAATGCGCGGTTGCTGCTCGATTTGATATCAATGTCCTTGATCTCGCCGTTTGCCGCCACGGTGAACTCAATCAGGACCTCGCCCTGCAGCCCGTCCTTGCGTGCGGCTGGCGGATACTTGATTTCAGTGCGCACCTGTTGCGAATTGGGACAGGCGATACCTACGCT
>JAEUNB010000140.1 GCA_016790625.1 Betaproteobacteria bacterium
GCGCAGCGCACGCAGTCGCTCAACCTGCTGGCCAATCAGTTGATCGATCAGGAGGTCGCCGCCTTGCGTGCGTCGGCGGCTAAGTCACGTAAGCAAGTGTTGTGGCAATTGCTGGCAATGATTCCTTCTGCGCTATTGCTGATTGCCGGCTTCGCCTATCTGCTGGCGCGGCCGATTCGCGACCTGGGAGCCGCGATTCACCGACTGGGAGAGGGAAAACTCGCCAAGCGCATTCTTGTCACCGGTCCGCACGATATCGAGATGCTGGGGGAGCAGCTCGATTGGTTGCGACAACGACTGATTTCGCTGGAAGATCAGAAGACGCGTTTCTTCCAGCATGTATCTCACGAGTTGAAAACGCCGCTCACCGCGCTGCGTGAAGGCTCTGATTTGTTGAGCGACGAAGTGGTTGGCAAGCTGAACGACGAGCAACGCGAAATCGCGCGAATACTTAAGCAGAACTCGCTGACGCTGGAGGGATTGATTCAGGATTTGCTGACATATTCGCAAACGCAGTCTGCTGATCGCCTCGACCGCAAGACTGCGTTCGAGATGAAACCACTGCAGTTGAAGGATCTGATCGATGACGTTGTTGAAATGCAGAAAATCGCCATCGTCGCCAAGTCACTCACCGTTCGGCGTGAGTGCGAAAAAACGTCTTACCAAGGCGACCCCGAAAAACTGCGCGTGGTGATCGACAACCTGCTGTCCAACGCGATCAAGTATTCGCCGGTCGGCGGCACCATCGTCATGCGCCTGGGTCGGCACAAGGAAAACGCGGTGTTCGAGATCATCGACAACGGCCCTGGTATCCCGGCCGAGGATCGCGATCGCATCTTCGATCCCTTTTATCGCGGAAAAAATGCGGCGCAGTCAGGCGCCAAGGGCACTGGCCTGGGTTTGGCCATCGTTCGCGATTACGTCGAGATGCACCAAGGTTCAGTCAAAGTACTGGCAAACACCGGCGCGCACTTTCGTGTCGTACTGCCGAAGCTGGCGTTGCCGTCATGACTTCCATGAGAATCACTTCATACCAATGATCAGAAACAAAATCCTGCTGGCGGCATTGCCAACCCTTCTTGCAGCGTGCGCGATCGAGCCCAAACGACCGGAGGTGCCAACGACGACCCGTATCCTGGTCCAGCCGGCGCAACCTTCGGAGAGTGATCAACTGCTGGCCTACGCGGGACGACTTCGCAAACTGGACAGCCGTGAAGCCGCCAGTGAACGGGAACAAGTCAGGATAGCCTACGTTCGAGACCGGACCGAATTCAGCCGGGTCAAATATGCGTTGGCCCTGTCCCTGGTTTCTTCGCCTGCAGAGGAGATCGAACTGATTGCCCTGCTAGACCCGCTGGCGGGCGCTCCTGCCAGCAGCGTGTCGGCGAATGGCGCAGAATCGTCAGAACTGCGAACATTGGCGCAGGTCTTGCATACGATGGCGGTCGAAAGGCGCAAACTGCGCGAGCAGCTGCGCGAATCACAAGCAAAAGTCAGTCTGGCCAGGCGAGAGGAAACCCGGGAAAGTGAAGCGCGCGCGCTTCGCGCCAAGGTGGACGAGCTGGAAAAGAAACTGGACGCCCTGAAATCCATAGACCGCAGCGTAAACCGCCGCACGGAGGCTTCAACGAAATGAATACCGTACTTGATGCACCCGCCGCCATCACGACGGCCGCGAAAGGCAATCTGCTGCTGGTAGACGACGACGCGGATATTCTCAAGCTGCTGTCCATCCGCCTTAAGGCCAGTGGCTATCAGGTGATGACCGCCACCAGCGGCGAGCAGGCACTGTCGATGGCCGCCGCCGAGCGCCCTGATCTGGTCGTCACCGACCTGCGCATGGCCGGCCTGGATGGCATGGCACTGTTCCATGAAATCGAGCGTCGTCACACCGGGTTGCCGGTCATCATCCTCACCGCACACGGCACCATTCCCGATGCGGTGGCCGCGACCCGGCAGGGCGTGTTCGGTTATCTGACCAAGCCTTATGACTCGAACGAACTGCTGGCACAGGTCAATCGCGCGCTGACACTGCATGGCTCTGCGGCCCCAGCGCGTCGTGAGGACCAATCCTGGCACTCGGAAATCATCACCAAGAGCCCGCTGATGGAAGACCTGCTGCTGCGTACCGAGCGCGTAGCGCAAGGCGAGGCCAGCGTACTCATCCAGGGCGAAAGCGGCACCGGTAAGGAGCTGCTGGCGCGCGCGCTGCACAATGCCAGCCGCCGTGCAGGCAAACCCTTCGTTGCCATCAATTGCGGCGCCATTCCGGAGGCATTGCTGGAGTCTGAACTATTCGGCCACAAGAAAGGCGCTTTCACCGGAGCGACTTCCGATCATCCCGGCCTGTTCGTCGAAGCCAATACTGGATCGCTTCTGCTCGATGAGATTGGTGATATGCCGATCGCCCTGCAGGTGAAACTGCTGCGCGCACTGGAAGCGAGAGAAATTCGTCCAGTCGGTTCTACAAAAACTATTCCAATCGACGTGCGCGTCATTTCCGCCAGCCATAAGGACCTCAATCAAGCCAAGGCCGATGGAACCTTCCGTGAGGATCTGTTTTACCGATTGAATGTGGTCACGTTGCGACTACCGGCATTGCGCGAGCGGCGCGAGGACATTCCGCTATTGCTCGCGCATTTCTTGCAGCGCCTGTCGGAACGCTACGACAAGGCGGTGACTGCGTTCGCACCGGAAGCGCTGGAAATGCTGATTGCTGCACCGTGGCCCGGCAACATCCGCCAGCTCTACAACGTCGCAGAGCAGGTGGTGGCGCTTTCCAGCGGACAGATCGTATCGGCGAAAATCGTCGAGCAGGCGATGCAACTGGAAATGCAGCGCATCGATTCATTCGAAGACGCACGCCGGCGTTTCGAGTACGACTATCTGACTCGCCTGTTGAAGCTCACGCAGGGCAGCGTTACGCAGGCGGCGAAACTCGCCAAGCGCAATCGCACTGAGTTTTACAAGCTGCTGCAGCGGCACAGCATCGAGGCCGCGCACTTCAAACCAACGACACCTTGACCAAGCCGAGTCGCGACAAGATGCGTCGTTTTCGACCTTCGCGCCGTCGTTATTTTGAGACAGAAAAAATCTATTTAAATCAATGCACTAACAAATGACTATTGATTTGTCGTCAATAGGCGACAGCCTGGCAGGTGTATTGCGAAAAGCAAGCATCAGACAGTATCGGTAACTCATTGTTTTTATTGTGTTGTTTAATTCTGGCACGCGGGTTGCTGATATATCTTCGAATGCTGTTGGATCGCCCTCCCTCCCTGGGCGCTTTGGAGTCGGATAGGTCCCCGGCATCAAAGGTTCTCCTCCAGCAGTATTCGAGAGTGCGCCTTCAGGGGTGATCGAGAGATCACCCCTAATTTTTTGGTGTTTCGAAAAAAGTAAAACCCTACTTTTTTCGAGTTCAATCTGTAGAAATCGCGGGCAAAGCCCGACGATTTCCGATGGAAGCACCAGCTACGATATCTCGTCGATCCATGCCATCTGGATTGCTTCGAGAATTTTCTCGCCGGATCGGCTAGGTTCGTCATCGAATTCCGGCAACGCCATGACCCACTCGCGCAAGTCGGTAAAACGAATTGTCTTAGGGTCGATATCGGGATGCGCGTCGGCAAGCTGGATGGCGATTTCCAGCGAATCGGTCCACTTCATCAATGATTCTCCCGCGCATGATTGATGGTGTACTTGGGGATCTCGATCACCAGATCTGCGTCACGCACTTTGGCCTGGCAGGAGAGACGCGACTGTGGCGTCAGTCCCCACGCCATGTCGAGCATGTCCTCTTCCTTTTCCTCCGCCTCATCGAGTGAATCCAATCCCTGCTTGATCACCACGTGACAGGTGGTACAAGCGCAGGATTTCTCGCAGGCATGTTCGATCGCGATGCCGTTCTTCAGCAACGCATCGCAAAGCGACTCGCCCTCAGGTGCGTTGAACTCAATGCCCGCCGGGCACAGGGACTCATGGGGCAATACGGTAATTTTGGTCATGATAGTTTTACGTCGTCCAGTTTCCTGCCGCGAAGCGCATTCGCCACACTTCGATCCATGCGGCGGGCCGCGAAATTTTCCGTGACATGCGCCAGTCGCGCAATCGCGTCCTTGATTTCGCGATGTTGCTCGCCCTTGGCGATCTCACCCAGTTCAGCGATGGCAGACTCGATGGCCGCACGTTCATCCGTAGCCAGCAACTCGTCACCGTCCTTGCGCAGCGCTGCCTCCACCGCTTCGATCGTTCGCGCGGCTTCAACCCTTTCCTCGGCCAGCGCGCGCGCTGCCGCATCCTCTCCAGCATGACTGACGCTCGATTTCAACATCGCTGCAATTTCATCGTCGGCCAGACCGTACGATGGTTTGACTTCGACCCGCGTCTCCACACCGCTGGTGGTTTCGCGCGCGGAAACGGAGAGCAAACCATCGGCATCGACCTGGAACATCACCTGAATGCGCGCGGCACCGGCAACCATCGGCGGAATACCACGCAAATCGAATCGTGCCAGCGAACGGCAGTCCTTCACCAATTCACGCTCGCCCTGCACGACATGGATCGCCATCGCCGTTTGACCATCCTTGTAGGTGGTGAATTCCTGTGCTCGGGCAACCGGAATGGTGGAGTTGCGCGGAATTACTTTTTCCGCAAGGCCGCCCATGGTTTCCAGTCCCAACGACAGTGGGATTACGTCCAGTAACAGCAGGTCGTCACCGCTGCGATTGCCGGCCAGCGTGTTGGCCTGAATGGCAGCGCCCAGTGCAACCACCTTGTCAGGGTCCAGATTGTTAAGTGGTTCGCGGCCAAACAACTTCGCCACCGCAGCTTGTACGTGTGGCATGCGTGTAGCGCCACCCACCATCACCACACCATCGACTTCCTCTACGGATAACTTGGCATCGCGCAACGCTTTCTTCACTGGTTGCAGGGTGCGCTGTACCAACGCATCGGTCATCGCATGGAATTCTTCGCGCGACAATTTCAGCTTGATCGACTGGCCCAACGACAGCGCCAGATCGGATTCGGTTGACGAGTTTGATGTCAGCGCTTCCTTGGCCTCGCGTGCTCGCATCAGCAGGCGGCGCAGGTCGCGCTGATCGGTGGATGCGATACCCAACGTGCGGCGCCAGTGCGCGGCAATTGCCTGATCGAAGTCATCGCCGCCCAATGCGGAATCGCCGTTGGTGGCCAGCACTTCGAACACACCGCGCGACAAGCGAAGGATCGAGATGTCGAAGGTACCGCCGCCCAGATCGAAAACCGCGAAGGTGCCTTCGCTGCGATTGTCGAGACCGTACGCAATGGCGGCAGCCGTCGGTTCATTCAACAGGCGAAGAACATTGAGTCCCGCAAGACGTGCCGCATCTTTGGTGGCTTGGCGTTGTGCGTCGTCGAAATAAGCAGGCACGGTAATCACTGCACCAACCAATTCGCCATCATCGTTTCCCAGCAAGGCTTTGTCGGCCTGCTGTTTCAACACCTTCAAAATCTCCGCCGAAATATCGACCGGCGATTTGGTTCCTGCGACGGTTTTCAGCCGAACCATGCCGGACGCATCTTCAAACTGATACGGCAAAGCGCCGTATTTCGCAACGTCCGCAATGCCGCGCCCCATGAAGCGCTTGACCGAAACAATGGTGTTTTGTGGATCTTCAGCTTGGGATGCCTTAGCGTCATGACCTACGACAACTCGGCCGTCCGCGAAATATCGCACCACCGACGGCAGGAGCGGCTGGTTATCTTGATCGCGCAGTACTTCCGCCGTACCACTGCGGACGGCAGCGACCAGAGAGTTGGTCGTGCCGAGATCAATGCCCACGGCCAAACGATGCTGGTGCGGCGCGGTCGATTCGCCGGGTTCGGCGATTTGCAGGAGTGCCATGATCAGGTTTTCTTTGCCGCGCTCAAACGTCCGGACCAGGCCTTGAGGAATCCGTCCTTGGCATTCCATCGCAGCCAAATCTGTACGTCGGTGTCACTGTACTGCGGATACATTTCAATCAGCCATTCGTTATCCAGCACCATATTCAAGTCGCCGCCACCCTTTTTCTCTTTGCGCTGACGGACTCGCTCCACATAGGCCTGATAGTCGCGAATGCCTTTGACGGCAGCCGGTGACAGGCGATAAATCAGCCAGGAGCGGTTTTTTGTCTTTGCGGGCAGTCCAATCGATTCGGCATCCAACGTTGCCAATTCGAAATCCAGCTCACGCTCAAATTTATCGAAGTCGGCAGCAATCTTCGGTTCAACTTTCAAGTGCAACAATGGCCGCTTTTCGCGAGAGCCGCTAACGGCGGCATCCACATTCAGTGCAAGCGCAAGCTGCGTTGGATCACCTTCCAGAATTTCCATGAAGTTGACGTTAGCTAGCTTCATCGCACTCAGCAACGGCACACCGGCACAACCTGTCAATTGCAGGCAAACCGCAGCGAACAGCAACATCGCGATTCGTTTCAAACCCTACCCCTCCAGCCGTTCAATCGCATCATCGATCTCCTCGCCCAACTTCTCGAGAAACCGGAGCTTGCGGACCGTCTCACGTCCATCAGCGCGCACGGCATCGTCGCCGAGTTGGCTTGCCAAGAGTACAAACAAACGCTTTTCTTCGTCGCGCTTTTGACTGGTCAGGCGTTCGAGCGCCACTTCATCTTTTGACTGCTTCGCGCCCTCAACCGCTTCCCGCCATTCCATCTGCTGTATCAGAAAGTCGACCGGCATTGCCGTATTCGACTCTTCCTCGGTATCGATGCCATGCAGTTTTAGCAGGTAGCGGCCACGCGCCAACGGCGATTTCAGTGTGCGATAGGCTTCGTTGACCTGCGTGGCCCACTGCGCGGCCAGTCGTTGCTCGGCGCCAGAACTATTGGCGAACCTGTCCGGATGCACTTCGCGCTGAACTTCACGGTAGGCCTGTTCCAGCGCCGGCAAGTCGATCGGATAGGCGACCGGCAAATGAAACAACTCGAAGTGATTCTTGGAAAAATCGATTTGCATTCGTAAAAAAGGGCGACGGTGACGTCGCCCTCTTCCGCCATTAGAGGCAAGTAATTTTCAGGACGCGAGACAGGCGGTCAAACGTTAAAACTCTCGCCGCAACCGCATTTGTCTTTTTCGTTCGGGTTGTTGAACTTGAAGCCCTCATTCAAGCCTTCGCGGACAAAATCGAGTTCGGTACCGTCGATATAAACGAGGCTTTTCGGGTCGACGAAAACTTTCACGCCGTGACTTTCAAAGGTCTGGTCCTCATCGCCTGCGGCATCGACAAACTCAAGCTTGTAGGCCATGCCCGAGCAACCGGTGGTGCGAACACCGAAGCGCACACCCACCCCCTTGCCACGCTTGGTAAGGTAATTCTGTACGTGCTTCGCAGCGCGATCAGTCAGCGTGATGGCCATTATTCCGCCGCCTCTTTCAACGCACCGCCGTGCTTTGCCTGATAGTCGGCAATCGCGGCCTTGATCGCATCCTCAGCCAGAATCGAGCAGTGAATCTTAACCGGCGGCAGTGCCAGCTCTTCCGCGATCTGCGTGTTCTTGATCTGACCCGCTTCGGCAATCGACTTGCCCTTGACCCACTCGGTCACCAGTGAGGACGACGCAATAGCGGAACCACAACCATAAGTCTTGAACTTGGCGTCCTGAATGATGCCGTCGGCACCAACCTTGATCTGAAGCTTCATTACGTCGCCGCAAGCCGGCGCGCCAACCATGCCGGTGGCCACACCATCTTCATCCTTGCCGAATGAACCAACGTTGCGTGGATTTTCATAGTGATCGATAACTTTATTGCTGTATGCCATTTCAGTCTCCTGCACCGGCAATCAATTTCGCCGGTTTTTCGTTTAGCCAATCGTCCGGCTCTGCCGGCGATTTGCCCTGACTAATCCGGACAAAAGTAGGTTTTTACTTTTGTCCGCAACAACATCAATGTGCTGCCCACTGAACGGAGTTGAGATCAACACCGTCCTTGTACATTTCCCACAACGGCGACATATCGCGCAGCTTCTGGATGCGCTCCTTGATCAATTTGATCGCGAATTCGATGTCCTGTTCCGTCGTGAAGCGGCCAATTGTAAAGCGGATAGAGCTGTGTGCCAGTTCGTCGTTGCGGCCCAATGCACGCAAAACGTAGGAGGGCTCCAGCGACGCCGAAGTACAAGCCGAGCCGGAAGACACCGCCAGTTCCTTGATGCCCATGATCAGCGATTCGCCCTCAACAAAGTTGAAGCTGATGTTGAGGTTGTGCGGCACGCGATGCGTCAAGTCACCATTGACGTAAACCTCTTCCATGTCCTTGATGCCGTCCAGCAGCTTGTCGCGCAACATGCGGATGCGCTCGTTCTCGGCCGCCATTTCGAGACGTGCAATACGGAATGCTTCGCCCATGCCAACGATCTGGTGCGTAGCCAGCGTGCCCGAACGGAACCCACGCTCATGACCGCCACCGTGCATCTGCGCTTCCAGGCGAATGCGCGGCTTGCGGCGGACGAACAAGGCACCCATGCCTTTCGGGCCATAGGTCTTGTGCGCAGAAAAACTCATCAGGTCGACTTTTAGCGCTTGCAGATCGACCGGCACCTTGCCGGTGGCTTGCGCGGCATCAACGTGAAAAATAATGCCTTTTTCACGACAGATCTCGCCGATCTCGGCGATCGGCTGAATCACGCCAATCTCATTGTTCACGAACATCACCGACACCAGGATCGTATCTGGCCGCAACGCTGCATTGAACGCAGACATGTCGATCAGGCCGTCGTCCTTTACGTCAAGGTAAGTCGCTTCAAATCCCTGGCGCTCAAGCTCACGCACCGTATCCAGTGTGGCCTTGTGCTCGGTTTTCACCGTGATGATGTGCTTGCCCTTGGTTTTGTAGAAGTTGGCTGCCCCCTTCAATGCAAGGTTGATCGACTCGGTTGCGCCGGAAGTCCAGACGATTTCCTTGGAGTCGCAGTTGACCAGTTTTGCCACTTCTTCACGCGCGTTTTCCACCGCTTCCTCTGCGGTCCAGCCATAGCTGTGGCTGCGCGAGGCCGGATTACCGAATTGTTCGGTCAGGTACGGGATCATCTTCTGCGCCACGCGCGGATCGACCGGTGTGGTGGCGGAGTAATCGAGATAGATGGGTTGTTTCGCGTCGCTCATGTTCTTGTCGCTTCAAAAAATATCAGACTGCCGTGACCGGCGATTCGTCGCGCCGGCCCTTGGCGATGTCCGAGGATCTGACCTTGACGATGCAAGCAGCAGATGCAGCCTTCGCCTGCTCGGCTCGCTGCTTTTCCACCAACTGCGAAAGCTTCACGCCGGCCAGATAAGTGATCACGGTTTCGTTCAGGCTTTCCCACAGATCGTGCGTCATGCAGCGACGATCGCCGGCACAGTTCTCCTTGCCTTCGCATTGGCGCGAATCCATCGCCTCTTCCACCGCGATGATGATGTCCGCCACGCTCAAAAGCTCGGGCGAGCGGGCGAGATTGTAACCGCCGCCGGGGCCGCGCACGCTTTCCACCAGTGCGCCGCGGCGCAGCTTGCCAAACAGTTGCTCAAGATAGGAGAGCGAAATTTTCTGCCGTTCGCTGATATTCGACAGCGTCACCGGCCCATTGCCGGAATGCAACGCCAGATCGAGCATCGCGGTGACGGCGAATCGGCCTTTGGTAGTCAGTCTCATGGGTGCCCCGCATTCGTTGAACCATTTGTCGCGCTTATCTCACCAAAAGCCCGACAAAACGACTCAAGTATAGTAAACCCGAGTGGTTTAATCAACTATATGGAGTAAATAGCGTATCTCAAGATCGCAGGTAGGAAAAAAAACTCTAGCATTGGCGCGGCCTTCCGGCCATTTTGTGCCGGAAGACCGCTCCAGTGCTAGGGTTTACTAATCGCTACCCGTTTTACGCTGGGGAAACGGCGATTCCTGCGCAGCGAGGCGCGATTCCAGCTCTTCGAGCTTTTTTGCCATGGCAACGAGTTGGGCTTCGGATTGGTCCGAGCGCCCGGCGATTGTTTTCAGGATCGCATTCAGCGGGTCGTTTTCGTTCGTGGTTACGGCGTAGGCCGAAAATGCCTGGCCGACCACGCCCTGCTCCAGCCCCTCGACAATGCGAGCAGGGATGCCGACCACGGTGGCGCCAGCCGGTACCTCCTTGACTACCACCGAGTTGGAGCCGATCTTCGCGCCCGCGCCCACCAGAAACGGGCCGAGAATCTTGGCGCCCGCGCCCACTGTCACGCCATCGCCCAACGTGGGGTGGCGTTTACCCTTGTTCCATGAGACGCCACCCAAGGTCACGCCGTGATAGAGCGTGCAATCGTCGCCGATTTCCGCCGTCTCGCCGATGACGATCCCCATGCCGTGGTCGATAAAGAAACGGCGGCCGATGGTGGCGCCCGGATGAATTTCGATACCGGTCATGAAACGCCCGGCGTGCGACATCAGGCGGCCCAGCCATTTGAAGCCCCAACGCCACAGGCGGTTCGACACCCAGCGATGCCACCAGATCGCGTGCATACCCGGGTAACAGGTCAGCACCTCCCACCAGTTGCGGGCGGCGGGATCGCGTGCGTACACGGCTTGAATATCTTCGCGGAGTCGGGAGAACATGGGGACAGGCTAACAGGTTGGGGGAACAGCATTCAAGCCCACGGGCGGTGGGGTTATTCGGCAGCTTGCAGCAAGTTCTTCATTTTGCTGCATGCAAGGCGATTTCAAGCGCGCCGAATCACCGCCGCTTCATCAAAGCGGCCAGCACACCGCGCAGGATGGCCACTTCCTCCGGCTCCATGCGGGCACGGGTAAACAATCGCCGCATCCGCGTCATGAAGCGCTTGGGCTCTTGCGGATCGAGAAAATCCGCCTGAACTGCAGCGGATTCCAAATGCTGCAGGAAACCTTCGACTTCTTCTACACTGGATGCGCGCCGCGCTTCTTCGGTGCGTGGCACAAACGCGTTATCCGCCATCATGAATTCATAGGCAGCCAGCTGGATTGCCTGCGAAACATTGAGCGAACTGTAAGCCGGATTGGCGGGAATCATCGCAATCATCTGGCAGCGATCGACCTCCTCATTCGACAGACCGAAAGTCTCGTTGCCGAACACCAGCGCAACCCTGGTTTCCTCCTGCGACGTGGCGAGGAAATCCATCGCGTCCGCTGTCGCCTCGCGCAGCGGCTTCATGCCATGCGAAAGCTCGCGCCGGCGAGCGGTAAACGCCAGCGCGAAATGAACATCCGCCAGCGCGTCAGCCAATGTCGACACAATACGTGCCCCATCGAGCACATCGGTCGCGCCCGAGGCGAGTGCTTGAGCCTGAGAATCCTCCACGGCATCAGCCTGCCGCGGCGATACCAGCACCAGCTCACTCAGCCCCATGGTTTTCATGGCGCGCGCGGCGCTGCCGATATTGCCGGGATGCGAGGTCGACACCATCACCACACGAACCCGGGCCAGCAATGAAGGGGACGGCAGGGTGTCGTTCATAGTAAAATTAAGGCTTCCATTCGCTCTTTGGCAGTGATCGGAGACAGGACACCGGCTGAACCGGCGCCGCACGAAACGTACGCATAGTACATCCCGTGCAGGCGGCGGCAAATCCAGGCGGTGCAAGGTCAAACCGGCGCTCATAAAATTCATGCATCCGATGCTCAATACGGCCATCAAGGCCGCCCGCCGTGCGGGATCCCTCATTTCCCGCGCTTCCAACGATCTGGACAAGCTGACGATCGAAACCAAATCGCAGAACGATTTTGTTTCCGAAGTCGACCGCGCTGCAGAGCAGGCGATCATCGAGGTGCTGAAGGAAGCCTATCCGCAACACAGCATCCTGGCCGAGGAATCGGGTGCGGCCGACACCGGCTCCGAATACCAGTGGATCATCGATCCACTCGACGGCACCACCAATTTCCTGCACGGCTTTCCGCAATATTGCGTTTCAATTGCGCTGCTGGTGAAAGGCGCCATCACCCACGGCGTGATTTACGACCCGACCCGCAACGATCTTTTCACCGCCAGCAAAGGTGGCGGCGCGTTTCTGAATGAGCGCCGCATCCGTGTATCGAAGACACTGCAATTGAAAGACGCCTTGCTCGGTACCGGCTTCCCTTTCAAGCAATACGACAAGTTCGATCAATACCTCGCCATGTTCAAGGACCTGACGCCCAAATGCGCCGGCATCCGTCGCCCGGGCTCAGCGGCGCTGGATTTGGCCTACGTCGCCTGCGGTCGCTATGATGGTTTTTGGGAAATGGGCCTCAGCCCGTGGGATATCGCAGCGGGTGCATTGATGATTAAAGAAGCCGGCGGACTGGTCACCGACTTCGGCGGTGAAGACAAATATCTGGAAAACGGCACCATCGTCACCGCAACGCCAAAGGTGTTCCCGGCCCTGCTGCAATCGGTGCAGGCCCACCACAAGGGCTAAGCGAGAAAAATCATGCATCGCGTGGTGATTGTCGGTGGCGGCGCAGGCGGGCTTGAGCTGGCCACGCGGCTTGGCAACACGCTAGGCAAGCGCGGCAAGATTTCAGTCACTTTGGTTGATCGCGGCCGCACCCATCTGTGGAAGCCGCTATTGCACGAAGTGGCTGCCGGCAGCATGAACATTCATGCGCACCAGCTCGACTATCTGGCGCAGGC
>JAEUNB010000159.1 GCA_016790625.1 Betaproteobacteria bacterium
ATGTCCGGCCGATTCTTGCCCAAAGCCGCCTCGGCGCGCTTCAGTGCTTCCGCCGCGTTCGCGAGCTGATCTTCATCCTGTCCAAACACACCTTGTGTATTCGCCAGCAGGCCCAAATGAAAAATGGTGGTCTTGCTGTGCGTGCCGAGATATTTCTCGCTCAGCGCCACCGATTCCTTCAGCGACGAAATGGCGACATCGCTTGCGTTGCGCTTGGAAGCGATAAAGCCCTTGTCCGACAGCGCATCGACCAGCGGCTCGGCGGATTCCGGCAGCAGTGTGCGCGCCTCGGCAATAACTTCGTCCAGCATCTTCTCCGCTTCCACCGGCGACTTGTGCTTGATGATGGATGCGAGCTGCACCTTGGCGCGCACGGAGATGATGTGATGAAGTCCATAAGTCTTTTCGGCTTTCTCCAAGGCAACGCGCACCACTTTCTCGCCCATGTCCGGTTTGCCGAGAAAGCCGAAGCCCTCGGCCACGATCACGCCCAACTCCGCCGCCGCGCCCGGATTTCCAGACAGTTCACGGTCGATGCGTGTGGCCGCCGCCGACAGCAGATCGATTGCCAGCACTTCGCCACCCACGCCGGAACGCGTCTCGGCATTGCGGAAGATGGAGGTGATAAAGCGCTTCACCTCCTCCGCACGCGCCGCCTCCACCTGCGCCACACGCGCCTGCCAGATGGCTATACCGGCACCGGTGGTCAGTGCCAGCACCACCGCCGTCACCGCCGTCACGGCGCCAAAATTTCGCCGCAGGAACTTCTGAGTGCGATACCAGGTGCTGTCCGGCTGGGCGAACACCGGCAGACCGGCAAGGTAGCGCGAGACATCGGTGGCAAACGACTCCACGCTGCCGTAACGATCCGCCACCTCTTTCTTCAATGCCTTGGCCAGGATCACGTCCAGGTCGCCGCGCAGGACCTTCGCTGTGCTGGCGTCCGCCACACTGCTGGCGGTGGGCGCATCCTGCTCAACGATGGCGTCCTCGATCGCGCCGGTGCTCATGCGCTTCAGCTTGTAGGGGCGCTGCCCGGTCAGCAGTTCGAACAGCACCACGCCCAGTGAATAGACATCGCTGGCGATGGTGATGCGTTCCGAGCGAATCTGCTCCGGCGAGGCGTAATCCAGCGTCAGCGCGCGGCCCGCCATGCGGGTGAGCTGCGTCGGCGTACCGGCACTGGCCTCGTCGTCGGACAGCAGCTTGGCGATACCGAAATCGAGCAGGCGCACGTCGCCGTTGTGCATCACCAGGATATTGTTGGGCTTCAAGTCGCGGTGCACTACCAGCCGGCTGTGCGCGTGCGAGACCGCCTTCGCCACCTGCAGGAACAGTTTCAGCCGATCCTGCACCGACAACCGCCGTTCCCGGCAAAAGACATCGATCGGCTTGCCCTCGACGTATTCGAGCGCGAGATATGGCCTGCCCTCTTCCGTCATGCCGGCGTCGTACAGCCGCGCAATATTCGGATGCTCCAGCGAAGCCAGGATGTCGCGCTCGCGGCGCATGCGCTCGATCAGGTTCGGCGCCCACTGCGACACCGGCAGCTTGAGCGCGACCTGGCGCTTCAGGCTGCCGTCGCTGCGTTCGGCAATCCACACCGTGCCCATGCCGCCCGAACCAAGTTCGGCAATCAGCCGGTAAGGGCCGATATCGTTGCCCTGCGCGTCGGCCGGCTCGCCGATCTCGCGCAGCACTTTCGGCAGCGTGACTGGCCGCGCCAGGAATTCATCGTTGCCCTGGCTTTCCTTGGCCAGCATGCGCTTCAGGCTGGGAATCAGCTCGGCGTGCTGCGGCGGCAGTTGCTCCAGCCATGCCGCGCGCCCCTCGGGCGGCAATGCCAAAGCTTCGTCCAGCAGCCCACTCAGCTGCTGCCACCGCGCCTTGTCTTCCCCGCCCGTTTCCGCCATGCCCATTCACTGCTCCGACAAAATTCAACTGATCCCATGCCCGCCACGCCAAAATACGGTTTTCCGCCAAAAAAGCGTAGCTATCACAGGGTTTTACGCACCGCCGCCGCAAACTCAGTCATGCCGGCGCAAAAAATATTTGCCGGACCAGCAGAAACGGCTAACGCCCCAGCATTTCCGCCAGCAGCAGCCGCGCCTTTTCCCAATCCCGGCCCACGGTACGCAGGCTCAGGTTCAGCGCCCGGGCGATTTCGTCGTCCTTCAGCCCGGCGAAATAGCGCATCTCGACGATCTGCACCATGCGCGGATCGATCTCGCCCAGCTTTTCCAGCGCGTTGTGAACGTGCAGGATCTCGTCATCCGAGGCGCCCAGCATCTCGCCGGCTTCGGTATTGAGCGTGATGTGCTCGGCATCGCCACCGCGCTGCTCCGCGCTGCGGCGGCGCACGAAATCGACAATCACCGAGCGCATGGTGGTCGCGGCATAGGCCAGGAAATGATCCTTGCTCTTGATATCCTGCCCACTGGCGTTGCGGATGCGCATGAAAGATTCGTGCACCAGTACGCTGGTATCCAGATAAGTGTGGCGCCCGCCGGCGGCAAGGCGCGAGCGCGCCAGACGTTTCAGCTCCGAATAGAACATCGGGAAGTACGCATCGATCTCGCGCCGCTCCTCCTCAGTCTTGCCGGCCGGCATGGCGAGTGGCGGAGCGCTATCTGGATCGTCGTTGATGGACACGGACTGGTCGGCAGACGTTGCTATTGGGGATTGTGAGTATTGGGGAGCGGCATCGAATTGTCGTCCGGTGCACGGGCGCTGGCAAGTCCTCGACTGGCTCAACCCCAATTGCGGCGAGTCTCGGTGCAAGTTCCCGTGTGAGGCGCGGCAGTCCGCATACTGATGAAAAACTCTAGCACTGGTGCGGAGTTTCGGGCATTTGTGGCTCAGGGGCCGCGCGGATGCTTGACTTTACTGATGACGGATAGTCAGGGCTGCAATGCCGACGGCTTGTGAAAATAGAAGGCGACAAAAAGCCACTAGCCGTGTTTTTGTGCAGATATACTTCTGCGCATGGTACCGACAATTGCGGTCGCAGTTCTGTTGATACTCCTATTTGTCTTTGCCGAACGCGTTGCCAAGGCATTGACTGACTTTTACTCGTCATATCCGCTAATTCGATTTCTAACGAATGGGCAAAGTCAGATTCGTCCGGCGCTGATAAGAATGGCGTGCGCAATAATGATGCTTGCGCTGATTTTCGCGGTTCTGTTGGCAAACCAATCTTAGATTGGCGTCAGCCATCAAAGGGGCTGTGGCCCCTTCATTTTTAGCCGATCCTACTTCACCTGCACAACTGATCCTCACAAGGAATACCGTCGCGGTCCCCATCTATTTTCACGCCCGGGCAGTTACGCAAATAGAACTTGGCCTCATCGCATGACGTCATTTGCGAGCAATATGTCTTGCCTTCACACGTGAACGACGCGGAGGCTGCAGCCGGTGCAATCTGCTGGAGTAGCGGACTTGGCTTTGTCGCCGGCAGCGTACCGGCCTCCTCAACCGGCAGGCTACGCATCAGCACTGCCCGGCTTGCAGAGTATTTCTGCCAAAAGAAGAACGCGGCAATAGCGATCAGAAGAACAACAGTGATCCATGTAGCCGGGCCGCTACCAGACTTACGCCGCGATTCGCCAGAGTTGCGCGGTAACGCAAAGCCGCGTTCGACATAGGCGATATCCACAGCGCGCGGCCCTTTAGAGTCCCCGGGCGACACCTGATATGTCACTAGCTCCTTCCCAACCGGCCTCGGCTCACCTTTTCGAATAGCGCTGAAGTGCATAAAAACCTTGGCGCCGCCGCCATTCGGCGTAATGAAGCCGAACCCGCGATCATCTTTCCACTCTGTGATTCTTCCTTGATGACGCATGGCTATTATTCCGGCGCTGTACGGGTGACAACTATTTCGGCTCGTGAGCAGACGCCAAAAACAATGGCATGTCACAACAATAGCCTAGCGAAGACTTACGGCAATGTCTAACAAAAGGCAACGGTTAGCGTCTGCCGAACGAACGCCTTACGCGTTCAACCCCCCATCAATCACAAGATGATGCCCGACCACATAGGTCGACTCATCCGAGCACAGCCACACAATCCCCGCCGCAACTTCTTCGGATAAACCCACACGCCCAGCAGGCACGCGCGTAGCAAGGTCCGCGTAATGCGCCTCCACCTGCTCCGGCGTGAAGCCGGTCAAGCGGCGCTGGCGGCGTGGGGTTTCGATGGCGCCGGGGCAGACGGTGTTGATGCGGATGCCTTGGCCGATGTATTCGCGCGCGGCGGCGGCGGTGAGGCCATTCACGCCGTGCTTGGTGGCGCTGTAGATCGAGGCCTTGGGTGAGGCGGCCATGCCATTGACGGAGGACACATTGACGATGGCACCGCCACCGGTTTTCAGCATGGCTTCGATTTCTGCCTTCATGCAAAGCCAGGTGCCGCGCAGGTCGGTATCGATGCTGCGGTCCACCGACTCCAGCGGAATCTCGGTCATGGGCACCAGCGGGAATTCGGCGGCGGCGTTGTTCACGCCGAAATCGAGCCGGCCGAATTCGCTCAGGCAAAGATCAACCATCTTCGTCACGTTATCCGGCTGGCTAACGTCGGTGCTAATGAATCGCACCTTCTCGCGAGCGCCCGTAATCGAATCGAGCGCGCGCTGGCCACGTTCGACATTGCGGCCGGCAATGACCACACTGGCGCCGCCATCGACAAACGCTTGCGCAGCGGCCAAGCCAATCCCATCGGTGCCGCCGGTAATGACGGCGACCTTGCCGCTGAAGTCGTAGCGCGCTTTCACGACGCGGGTTTCAGTTGCAGCGGCATGGCACCTTTGAGCGGAATCGATTTCGGCGCATCCCATTTCTGCGCGGTGTTGGTCGCTTCTACTCCCGCGGCAACGGCAACCACCGGGAAGGGATTGAATTTCGGCGCATCGCCACGCGCGACGCGCGAGCTGTGATCCTTCAGGCCGGCGACGCGCTTGGCGCATTGCGGGTCGGCGGATTTGGCGCAGTAGCCGGCACCCAGCTTGTCGAACACGATCGCTCGCTCGGCATCGCGGCCGGTGTAGTGGGTGAGCTTGGAAGCGAACACCAGCGCGGTCCATGGGATCAGGTTGTTTTCACACGGAACATCGAAGCCTTTCGCACCGGTCTGCTCGAGACACGCGACCGACTTGCGGTACATATCCTGATTCAGCTGCCAACTGGCATCAAGATCGGTCTGCAACTGGCCGGAAACGGCGCGACGGGCAATCTTGATCGGCGGCGAATCCATCTGCCCGGTCACGGGGTTGGTTTGCTGGCCGTCGTAAATATCGAGGAACACGCCGGTGGCGGGGTCGAAGCCGCAGCCGAGATCCTTGCAGGTGCGGCTCTCGATCGAGCCCATATGCACCAGCTTTCCCTTGTCACGGGTGAATACCTGATCCACCGTGCAGCGCCACTCGATGGGCGAGCCGCATTGCTGGCGCACGAACAGGTAATCGCCCTTCCACACGCCCGCATCGCGCTTGGCGACATCGGCCGGCATGCCGTTGGCGTATTCGGTCATCAGGGTGGCGAAGCGGAAGCGCTGGTTGCCGGACTCGACCGAGGCAACGTACTCGGCGCCGGTGTTCTGCGTGAGCTTGACCTTGATGGCCTGCTTGTCGCTATCGGTGAGCGCAGCGTGAGCGGATGAGACAAATATGATGAGTGACAACAGCGAACTCAGACGCGAACGCAGACACAGCGGGAGACGTTTCATGACGGAACCTGACGAGAGTGAGATATGACCGGCATTGTCGGGCGAACAAATGCCAGCTTGGGTGTCAGATTGTGACCGCGATTTGCCTCAATTGCGCAAAGATGCGCAACTGGGCAGATGCAGGAATGCGCCTACTGGCGGGCGACGCGGGATTCGAAGCGGTCGATCAGGGCGGTATTGCGTTCCTGCCATTTGCCCATGGCGTCGCTGTCCCCGGCAAAGACGCCATTGAGGAACGCCAGCGCCAAATCGCGCGTGGCGAGTTTGACCTTGGGGTTCAGCTCCACGCCGCCGGTGCCCAGGCGATCGGTGAAGATGCTGTGCGAGCCGCCTTTGAAAATCGCCAGCGTCTTAGCCGTTTCACGACCATTGCCCATCGATTCGTACACATCGATGCGGTCGGCGACGCCGGAGCGGTAGCCGGGAATCTCGATATCGTCGGCGGTGGCGGTGATGTGCAGCGTCGGCACATCGATATCCTTCAGGATGCGCTTGGTATCGCTCATTCCGTAGAACGGCGGCGCGGAGAGCAGGATCGCGGCTTTGATACGCGGGTCGCGCAAGGCAACGACGCGACCTTCCAGCTCCACCTGCGCGCCGGCGGCGAGCATGGTGGTATTGGCGCCATAGGAATGGCCGGCGGCGATGATGCGGGTGTTGTCGATACGTGGACCAATGTCGCCGGCCAGCAATTGGTCGAGCGCGAAACTGAGATCCTGCACACGGTTGATGGCTTCGTTCTCCTGCGCGGCGGAACTCAGGCGCCCAAGCAGGCCGAGCGGATTACCGAACCAGATCTGCCGGTCACTGCCGATATGCTGCAGATGCAGCGTGGCGTAACCGTTGGCAGCCAGATAGCGGCCGAGATATTTGTAGCCCTCGCGCGAGCCACCGATGCCATGGGAAAACACCACCAGCGGCAACTTCTTGTCGCCTGCATTGGCGGGCAGATAGAGGCGAACCGGCACGGCGCGCTTGCGGGCGTCGTCCTGCCAGTCGAAAGTCTGTGTGGTGTAAAGCGATTTGTCCGGCATCAGCTCGAATGCGGCCAGTGCGGCTTCGCGTTCGGCGGCGATGCGCTGTACTTGTGCGCCGTCGGTCGATACCGATGCGGCGCAACCGGCGAGGACCAGAGCACCGGCGATGGCCAATGCCAGCGTGCGGCGGGACGAGGTGGAAAGTCGGGAAATCATGGGTGTGCGGCGTTGGCTTGAGAGAGTGGTATTAATAAAGCGGCTCTTTCGTGGACTCTATAAAGACAGAAAGTTCAGTCAGCGCGCAGGTTTATTTCAGTTGGCGGTGCTACATGGAAACTCAAGGGCAATCAATGAATCCCCTCTCCCCGACCCTCTCCCGCAGGCGGGAGAGGGAGTAACCACGGGCTGCGACCTCCACATTTCCACCTCCCCTCGCCCGTTCACGGGACAAGGGAACACTTGAAGCGAAGCAGAGGGGGCCGGGGGAGAGGGCTGTTCGCCACTGATAATGACCGGTGGCGAAAATAGATTAAACACGTCAGCGATTAACCAGTTATTAAGGCGTTTCATACATTGTGGATGCTGGGCGCTTGGTCTGCAGCGGGACAAAAATCCACAGCAGCAGGTAAACCAGCAAGCCCAGGCCATTGAGCAGCACGCTCAGCACGAACAGGATGCGCCAGGCCCATGACGGCACACCGGTCATTTCGGCCAGGCCCCCGCACACGCCACCGATCCATTTGTCGTAGAACGAGCGGCGCAACTGCTGCAGTGCATTCGGCTGCGAGGCCTGACGCGGCGCCTCCTGCTTCGGCGCATCGCCGATGGCGTCGAGCACCCGCTTCTTGGCCTGGGTGAATTCCTCTTCGGTCAGTACGCCTTGCTCGCGCAGGGTTTGCAGTTTTTGCAGTTGTTCGGCGAAGTCCATGTCGATCTCCTTTTCAATCAGTGCGGCGAAAGTACGCCGTCGATGTGAAACAGCTTAGCGGAACGGCGCAAATGCGTTACTGCATACCGACGAAACGCAGAATCCGGTCCGTCAAGGGCTGCTACAGCCGATATTTTTACGCGATTCTTTGTTTATGCCACTGCGCGGTGCTCATCACGCCGCCAGTAATGTTTACAATGTGGTCGATGCAAACATCTACAAGCGCATCAAGCCCCATTTCCCCCTCTGCCGCGCCCGCCGACTGGCGCGCGCTGCCCAAAATACTGCTGCATGAGCACCTAGACGGCGGCCTGCGCCCCGCGACCCTGCTGGAGCTTTGCCGCCAGCAGAACGTTGCCGTCCCCGCCGATACTGCCGATGGCCTGGCCGCGTGGCTGTTGGCCAATTCCAATTCAGGCAGTCTGGTGCGGTATCTCACCGGCTTTGGCCTCACGGTCGCGGCGATGGGCTCTGTCGAAGCTTGCGAGCGCGTCGCGTTTGAAGCCGCCGAAGATGCGCGTACCGACGGCTGCGTGCTGGCGGAATTCCGCATGGCACCGCTGTTGCTGGAGCCTTATGGTTTGAGCGGCGAGGCGGTGATCGAAGCGCTGCTGGCGGGATTGCAAAAGAGCGCCCTGCCCTCGGGATTGATCGTCTGCGCGATGCGTACCGATGCGCCGGAAGCCACATTGAAGGCCGCGCAACTCGCCGCGCGTTATGCAGGCAAGGGCGTGGTCGGCTTCGATCTCGCTGGTGCCGAGCGCGGCTTTCCGCCGGCGCCGCACAAGGCAGCCATCGACGCTGCCCGTAACGCGGGATTGGGTATCACGCTACATGCCGGCGAAGCGGATGAAGGCTCGCGCGTGCTGGAAGCGGCATCGCTGGGTGCCACCCGCATCGGCCATGGTGTGAACATCATGCGCGGCCCCGACGCGGCAACCCAGCAGGCATGGGTCGATGAGGCCAAACGGCTCGGCCTGCATTTCGAAGTCTGCCCGACCAGCAATGTGCACACCGGGATTTCGGCATCGATTGCCGAACATCCATTGCGCGAAATGGTTGCGGCCGGGCTGTCGGTGTCGGTCTCGACCGATAACCGGCTGATGTCCAGCGTGACCATGAGCGGCGAGCTCGCCGACGTGCACCAGCAGGCGGGCATCACCCGCGCGCAACTCGGGCGTATGATGCGGGAAGCCGCGCAGGCGTCGTTCCTGCCGGAGGCGACGCGCAAGGCTGCATTGGCCGCGCTGGCGCCTTGGGATGTAGTTTGAAAATTCGCGCCTGAAGACCGACAACACGAAAGGGCAATGCAATGAATCGCATAAACCGACTCTCGCAAAAGCTGTGGCTCGTTACCCTCGCGTTTTCAGCAGCGCTGTTCGCGCAGGCCAGTTTCGCTGCAGGGCTAGGCCCGATCAACGTGAAATCGGCTCTTGGCCAGCCACTGAACGCTGAAGTGGAAGTGATCGGCTTGCAGGGCGATGACTTGCTGACCGCGCAAACGCGGCTGGGCAATTCCGAGGATTACGAGTTGGCCAAACTGGCGTACTCGCCGGTGGTGCGGCAGGTGAAGGTCGCGCTCGATCAGCGCACTGGCGGCAAAACGTTCCTGCAGCTGAGTAGTGTCGGGCCGATCACAGAGCCCGCGATCAATCTGCTGGTGGAATTCAACTGGCGCGGCGGACGTCTGGTGCAGAAGTACCCGATCCTGCTGGATCCACCCAAGTAATCCCCGCCCGAATAACCCCATAAAACTCAAGCACTGGCGCGGCTTCCAGGCCGTTTTTGCCCTGGAACCCTCGCCAATGCTGGACTTTCATTCCAGCGCAATGGTAAATCGACCCACGCGATGATCGCAAAACTGGCGAGCTCCCTGTTCTGCCTGATGTTTGCGCTTCCCTTCGGCGCCGGCGGGGCCGTGGGTATCTGGGGCTTGTGGTCCTACGGCGGCGGCTGGATCAAGACGCGCTCGTGGCAGCCGGTGATGGTCGAGGTGCAGAGTGCCAGCCTGAACGAATCACGCAGCCGCAAGAGCACCTCGTATCGCACGGAGGCGGTGTACCGGTACGACGTCGAGGGCAAGTCCTACCAGGGCACGCGCGTCGGCTACACCAACACCAGCGACAACGTCGGCAGCTGGCAGGAAGACATTCATCACGAGCTGAAATCGGCGCAGCAGAGTGGCCGGCGCGTGCTGGCCTGGTACAACCCGCGCGATCCGCAGGAATCGATGGTCGATCGCAGTCTGCGCTGGGGCATGCTGCTGTTCATGGTGCCGTTCGCCACCATTTTCTCCGGTGTATCGCTGGGCGCACTTTGGATACTGATCCAGATATGGCGCGATCCGGCGAACGCCGCGCCGCTGCTACGCCAGCGCAAGAGCAAG
>JAEUNB010000164.1 GCA_016790625.1 Betaproteobacteria bacterium
TGCAGGAAGTCGATGGTTGACGAGATCACTTCGCGATTGCGCAACACGCGGCGGTGGCCCAGGCCGTAAGTGCGTTTGAAGCGTGCGTCAGGCCATGCGCGGGCGACCGCCAATCCGCTTTCGATGCGCACATCGGTGTCGTTCTGGTCGTGAATTACCAGCGCCTTTGCAGTGAGTGACTCGGCGGCATGCGGCATTTCGAACTCTTCCCAGTTGACGCCGATTTTTTGCTCCAGCCGCCACTGCATCGCGGCGCGCATGCGCTCGGATAAGCCGAGTGCGCGGGCGAAAAAGCGCGAATAGCGGATCAGCGAGGCAGGCGGCGCAATTTGCACTACGCGCACCTGTTTCAGGTGGCTGAGATCGTGTCGCAGGGAAATGCCTATGCCGGCGCAGCCCAGTGAGTGGCCGATGAACCCGGCGATGGCAATACCTTGCCGTTCGATGTGCCGTGTGACTGCCGTGACGCCTTTGGCGAAGTCGGTGATCGGTGCTTCCTTGCCATCAGAATAGCCATGACTCACATGGTCAAACAGCCACACCTGATAGCCCGCCTTGACCAGTTCCGGAACGAATTCACGGAACTGCGCGCCGCGTCCGCCCCAGCCGTGGCTGGTGATGATGGCGGGGTGTGCGGGGTTGCCGAAACGCCATGCTGCGAGCTTGCCCATCGGAGACGCGATGCTGAGCCGGGTACCTTGCGTCAGCGTTTGCAGTTCACGCGGGGTGTGGAGGATTCGCGGCGGGGTGATAAACCATTGCGAGGCTTTGCGCGTGGTCCACGCCGGCGCAACAGCGGCGGCCAAAGACACACCTGCTTTCCGAGCGAAATGGGATAACATGATACGAACGGTCGTGCTATTAAGTGATGTGGAAAGTGCATGAGCCATGATGAACTCCTGACGTGAAAGTGGTTACGTTGTTGCTGCGGTGGGAGCGGAATGCTTGTTCAGCGCTGAATCAATCAGGCGCGAGAAGGCTTTTCTGGCCTTGATGTTAGCCTGCGGATCATGGAACAGATTGCGCGAGCGATAGCAGGACGCCAGGATGCCGAACAGTTCAAATGCCATTTGCTCGGGATCGGTGTCGGCTGAGAATTCGCCGGTGTCCTTGGTCATCTGGATCGACTTCATCAGGCTGTCGTTCATGCGATGCATCATTTCCACCACCGCATCACGCATGGCGCCCGGCTTGTCATCGAACTCGGTAATCGCCGTCATCATCGGGCAACCGGGCAGGTCACATCGCGCGGTCCACAGCACCCAGTTGTCGCACATCGCCTGCAGGCGCTTCAGTCCGCGCGGCGCTTGCATGGCCGGCAGTATGGTGACTTCGCTGAAACGACGGACAGCCTCGTCCAGCGTGGCGATCTGCAATTCTTCCTTGGAGCCAAAGTGTGCGAACAGGCCGCTTTTCGACATGCCGGTTTTTTCCGCCAGCGTGCCGATAGTAAGCGCTTCAAAACCTTCAATGCTGGCGTGCGTTACCGCCGCACGCAGAATCGCAGCGCGGGTTTCTTCGCCTTTGGAGGCGCGTGTGGCATTGGCGGATTTAGCTGCAGCATTCATGGAGGCATAATAGAACGACCGTTCTTTTTATGTCAAGCTCTATTTGGCCTATATTTAAAATGCAAAACTCAAGCACTGGCGCGGCATTTCGGCCATTTTCACGCCATAAGCCGCACCAGTGCTTGAGTTTTACCTTTGGATACGCAGAAGACGCGTGGTTATTCGGTCTGGCAGGTTCTGCACCAGTACAGTCCGCGCCCCGATACATCGATACGCGCGATCATGCTTCCGCAACGGTGGCAGACCTCTCCAGCGCGGTCGAATACCCAGTGACGATAGCGCGAGAAGGGCAGTCCGGCGTCCTTAAGTTGTTTGGCTAGTGCCAGGTCGTTGGTGATGCCGGCGGTTCGGTATGACTGTCTTGTCAGCTTCAAGGCGGCCCGTGCGAGCGCCTGCCGTTGCGTAGTGGAAAGGTCCGCGATTCTGCTCGATGGGTGAATACGCGCCACGAACAGGATGTCGCTGCGCAGGTAATTGCCGATGCCGGCGAGAAACCCCTGATCCAGCAGGGCGGCAGTGAGACTTTTCCGTGCCCATTCGGGGCGGTTGATCTGCGCCAGCACATCACGGGTTGTCGTAGCTGGGGCCAGCAATTCAACGCCGAGTTTGCGGATATATGGATGGCGATCGATATCAGTCTTTTTCCAGACTTCGATCTCGGATGCGCTATACAGGACCGCAATCGTTTTTGCGGTGTGTATCGCCAATCGGATCTGCAAGTTCGGTTGTGGCAAGTCACCTGGCTTCAGCACACTCCATTCGCCGTACAACTGGTTGTGGCTGTAGATGGTTTCGCCATTGGCGAAGTGAGTCAGCATCGCCTTGCCACGTGCTTCCACGCTATCGACATGCTGTCCGGTCAATCGTTTGGCGACAACTTGTAAGTGGGGGAAGGCGAATTCAACCAGCAGTGCTTTGCAGCCGGCTATTGCTGCGGAAAGGACATCCGCCGCGCGGCGGATTTCAGGACCCTCCGGCATGAACGGCGAAAGTCAGCGGCGCTTCTGCAACCAATCGACCAATTCGGCGGAGGGCAGGGCCGGCGTGAAGTAGAAACCCTGCGCAACATCGCAGCCCATTTTTCGCAGGTCTTTGAATGTGGCCTCATCTTCCACGCCTTCGGCAACCACCGATAGCTCGAAGTTGTGCGCAAGATCGATGACCGAGCGCACAATCTGTTGATCCGCCTTTGATTGGCGCATATGCTGCACGAACAGCTTGTCGATCTTCAATTCGTCCAGCGGGAAGTTTTTCACGTACGACAATGACGAATAGCCGGTGCCGAAATCGTCGGCCGACAGGCGTAGCCCGGTCTTCTTCAAGCGATTCATGATCGCCATTGACTGACGCGCGTCGCCGATGGTGGCGCTCTCGGTTATTTCCAGTGTCAGCCGTGTCGGATCCGATCCCCAGGTGCCCATGGCTTGCGAAATTACGTCGGGCAGATCGGTGTCGGTCAAAGTGACGGTCGACAGGTTGACACCGGCATGCAGATCGAATCCTTGCCGCTTCCACTCCGCCTGATTGCGCAAGACGGTGTTCAGTACCCATTGGGTCAGTTGTCCGATCATGCCGTTCGCTTCGGCAATGCGCACGATGGCTGGCGGCGCGATCGGCCCGCGATCGGGCATGTTCCAGCGCAACAAGCCTTCCACTGCATGGCAGGCACCCGTCTTGATATTGACTTGTGGCTGATAGTGCACTTCGAGCAGATTGCTGCGCAAAGCTTCACGCAGCGGCGCCTCAAGACCAAGATAGGCGTCGGCCTCTCGGCGGTCGTCGGCCTGGAACACATGCTGCGCGACGTCGCGGCTGCGCGCCATGCGCTTGGCAATGTCGGCGTGTACCACCAACTGCTCCGCGTCGTCGGCGTGGTCGGGGTAGCAGGCGATGCCGACCACCGGGCGCACGCTGGTCAACTTGTTGTCAAAGCTGTAGGGAGCTTCCAGTACCTGCTGCAGCTTGCCGCCGGCCAGCCATGCCTGCGCGCTGCTCTTCAGGTTTGGCAGCAGCACGCAGATTTTTTCATCGGAAAGCTGCACGAAGCGGTCGGCCGGCCGTAATGCGGTCGGCAGTCGCTTCAGCGCACGGCGCATGATGTCGGCTGTCGGCACCCCCAGGATGGCGTCGCGGCGGTCGTCCCGGGCAAGCGCGATCATCAGCACCGCGACATGGCGTTGCGCCATGCGGGCATGCTCGATGGCATGAACCAGAACCGAGCGCAACTTGTCTCGAGTCAGCTCGTGGTTGTTGGTGTCTTGCGCAGCAGCTGCGCCGCTGACGGGCTGGGGTTCGTTCATCGGCCTGGAAAGCGCTGCATCGGGTATGTTCAGGACAGGTAGTATTCGCTGGGGTCGAGGCCGAACGCGTTGCTTGGCAACCCTTTGCGGATGTAGGTCGGATTGTCCGAAACGTCGTACAACAGATCGCGCATCGCGGGATGCCGGCAAGGTGTCTTGTCAGCCTCGGCAATCACAAGCACTTTTGGCCGGAGGCGCTTCAGCTTGTTGTGCGTGACAATGACGCCGACTTCACCACTCGACAGCTCGACCAAACTGCCGACCGGGAAAACGCCGATTGACTGGATGAATTGTTCGACCATGTCGGAGTGGAACTGCGTGCCGCTCCAGGTCGACAGCATCTGCAGTGCTTCATGTGGCGACATCGCTTCTGCATAAGGACGTGCCTTGGTGACGGCGGCATAAGTATCGGCAATCGCGCACATGCGGCCAAAGACGCTGATCTTGTCGCCCATCAGATTGTTTGGATAGCCGGTGCCATTCATACGTTCGTGGTGTTGGGCGATGCCCTCAATCACATCGGGGTGCATGTTCGGTGTCTGTTGAAGTACCGCCAGACCGAGTTCAACGTGCTCCTTGATCTGCTCGAACTCCTCGGAGCTCAGCCGCGAGGTCTTTTCCAGCAGTTCGCGGGGCAGCTTGATTTTTCCTATGTCCAGCAGTAATCCCATCAGGCCAAGGTGCGACAATTGATCCTTGGGATAGCCAAGGTGCCGGCCAAACGCGACCAGGCTGATGGCGACCGCAAGACCATGGCCGTAGACATTAAGGTCCTGCTCGCGCATGCGGGCCACCCACATCAAGGCATCGGGGTTGCGCACCATGCTTTCGACCATGTCTTCAATGACTTCTTCCACGGCCTGCAGCTCAAGCGTGTTTCCCGACCGGATGTCCTCGACCACACTGTGCAGCAGATTATTGGTGCGCTCGAACGCCGCAGTGGCGGCACCGATTTCTTCCTCCACCACCTTGGCGTCTTCGTAGATGGTGAGCTGCACGGTTTCCGGCACAAATGCCGGGCGAATCGACACGTCCTTGGGAGGAGTCGGCTCAGGTTCAACGCTGTCGAAATCGTAGTGGTCTTCCTGCTTGCGGGCGAAGAGACCGGAAACGCCTTCGCGCAACTGGCCCCACAATCCACGCTTGCCACCGGAGGATTCGCCGTCCGGACGGCGATTACCAGCATTCAGTGCTGAATCGTATATTTCCGCGCTACTAGTTGAGCTCGAGCGGCCACGTTCGACCGGAATGGCAATTTCCCGTGTTGCATTGCTTGTGGGTTTAGGTTCCGGACGCTTGTTCGTAGCTGCGGGGAGCGGAACGCGAGGTGTTGCGGGGCGTGCGTTATCCACCGGCCTGGGTGCCTGTGCTCGATTGACGATGACTCGCGGTTCCTCACCGACGTCACGTGGTGCCGGCGTGAACTTCTTTACCGGGGTTTCGAATTCCGGGCCTGCCGAGCGCTGCGGGTCAATGATCACCCATTGGCAATGCTGGCGTAATTGCTGCAACTGCTCATCGTCCTCGACCATGAATCCCTGCAGCAGGAACGGCGTATCAATCCATGGACGGTCGAGGTCGGCAATGAACATGCCGATCTTGATGTCCTTGGACAGTACTTTTTGACTCATTCGACGGTTGCGCGCTGCGCTGGAGACATGCCTTATTCTAAAGGCAAGGGGCGGTTTGTTCGTCGATTTGAGGCAAAAAAGACCTTTATTGATGTTTGACAATTGTTTCGCGCTGTTTTCCTGCGCCAGTATGTATTGCGTGCTCGTTGGCAATTGTCTGGTTTGCGACTATCCTCGCGCATTCCTCAAATACAGGTCGCGATGTCGTGAAATTCAAGCTTCTTGCAACCAGTGGGGCCGCTCGCCGCGGTCGGGTGGAACTTGCCCACGGCATCGTGGAGACGCCTGTTTTCATGCCGGTCGGCACCTATGGCACCGTAAAGGGAATGAGCCCGGCCGAGTTGGAGGAAATCGGCGCGCAGATCGTGCTCGGCAATACGTTCCACCTATGGTTGCGGCCGGGGCTGGACATCATCGGCAAGTACGACGGATTGCATCGATTTATGGCATGGCAGAAACCGATCTTGACCGACTCCGGCGGGTTTCAGGTCTGGAGCCTGGGCGAGCTGCGTAAAATCACCGAGCAAGGGGTCGCATTCCAGTCACCGGTCAATGGCGACAAGTGTTTTCTATCGCCGGAAGAGTCGATGCGCATCCAGCGCGCGCTCAATTCCGATATCGTCATGATCTTTGACGAGTGCACGACCTACCCATCGACACACGAGGCTGCCGCAGACTCAATGCGACTTTCTCTGCGCTGGGCTGAGCGTTGCAAGATCGAGTTCAATCGCCTGGAAAATCCCAATGCGCTATTCGGCATTGTGCAGGGTGGGATGTATGAAAATTTGCGTGACGAGTCATTGGCTGGCCTTAAGCAAATCGATTTTCATGGCTTTGCCATCGGCGGGCTTTCAGTGGGTGAACCCAAGGAGGACATGCTCCGCATCCTGGCACATACGACCCCGCAGCTGCCAGCCGACAAGCCGCGTTACCTGATGGGGGTTGGGACACCGGAAGATCTGGTTGATGGCGTTAGCCACGGTATCGACATGTTCGACTGCGTCATGCCAACACGCAATGCACGCAACGGCTGGCTGTTTACCCGGTTTGGCGATATCAAGATCCGTAACTCGCGTTACAAGGACGATACCCGTCCGCTGGACGAAACCTGTACCTGCTACACCTGCCGCCACTTCAGTCGGGGATATTTGCACCATCTGCAGCGCCTGAACGAGATTTTGGGTGCGCGCCTCAATACCGTTCACAACCTGCACTACTACCAGGATCTGATGCGCGAAATGCGGGAAGCGATTGACGCTGATGCTTTCCCGGCTTTTGTCTCCCGCTTCCGTGCGGAGCGTCAAAGCGGCCCGCGCTGAACTGGTATAATTTCAAGTTAACTTTTTGAGCCAGCGGGACTTTTTCCGTTGTGCGGCGCTTGAAAATGGCCGGCAATGGCACCAAGTCTGTTTATCGCCGTCTGGCTCCGGTCAATTCCTACGTTTTTTGGAGAGTGCTTTATGATCAGCAATGCTTACGCCCAAGCCGCCGCGCCCGCACAGCAAGGCGACCCGTTGCCCAGCCTGTTCATCATCATCGGCATGTTTGTGCTGATGTACTTCCTGATGATCCGTCCGCAGCAAAAGAAGGCCAAGGAACATAAATTGATGGTCGATGGCTTGCAAAAAGGCGACGAAGTGATCGCCATGGGTATCGTTGGCAAAATCACCAAAGTCGGCGATGGGTATGTCAGCCTGGAAGTTTCGGAAGGTAATGTGCTGCACATCCAGAAGCAGGCGGTTTCCACCTTGCTGCCCAAGGGTACCTATAACGACGTCGCCAAATAACATCGCGCTGGCGGCCGCATTGCGCGATTCGCCAAAGCAATGAGCATTGTTCAAAGAGTCACCGAGGTTTTTGATGAATAAGTATCCTGCGTGGAAGTATGTCGTTATCGTTCTGACATTGGCGGTAGCGTTCCTGTATACCCTGCCCAATTTTTTCTCCATGGTGCCGGCCGTTCAGGTTGCCGGCCTGCGTACCGCCAAGGCAGATAGCGCCACGCAGAAAACCGTTGAGGAAACGCTTAGAGGCGAGAAAATCGAATTCACCGAAATCCAGCTCGAGGGTGAAATTCTCAAGGTCAAATTCAAGGACCCTGGAACGCAGTTACAGGCGCGCGATGCGATCCAGAAGAAAGTGGGCACTGGATACAGTGTGGCATTGAGCCTGCTGTCGAATGCCCCCCCGTGGCTGGCCAAGATCAATTCGCTCCCCATGTATCTGGGGCTGGATCTCCAGGGCGGCGTGCATTTCCTGATGCAAGTGGATATGAAGGCGGCGATAGACAAGAACGCCGAACGCTATACCGGCGATATTCGTGCGTTGTTGCGGGAAAAGAAGGTGTTTGACTCTCGGGTTGTTCGCGAAGGTGATCGTGTTGTTATTCGCGTCAAGGAGAAGGCCGAGTCGCAGCGCGCGCAACGCGAAATTACCAGTCAATTTCCCGACCTTCAGCTGCGTGAAACCGAAGTTGGTGGAGAATTTGTGCTGACGGCGTTGATGAAACCCGAGTCGTTGAAAGCCTTGAGCGATGCCGCTTTGCAGCAGAACATCACCGCATTGCGTAAGCGCGTCAATGAGCTGGGAGTATCGGAGCCGATTGTTCAGCAGCAGGGGCCGGATCGCATTCTTGTGCAACTTGCGGGTGTTCAGGATCCCGGCCGCGCCAAAGACATTATCGGGCGCACCGCTTCACTGGAAGTTCGTCTTGTGGCCGAAGATCATGCGTCGGGTCGCGGCCTTGATGCATTTGAACGTTTTCGTAATGAACCAGCCCCATTTGGCACCGACAAGATGTTCGATGACAAAGGGTTCCCGGTACTGGTGTCTAAATCGGTTGCATTTACCGGAGATCGCATCGCCGATGCACAACCCGGTTTTGACCAGCAGAGTGGCGGTGGCGCAATCGTCAATGTGACTCTGGACAATACCGGCGGGCGTGCGATGACCATGACCACGCGTGATAACGTCGGCAAGCGCATGGCGATCATTATGATCGAGAAGGGCAAGCCGGAAGTGCTGACCTGGCCCAACATCCTGAGCGAGCTAGGCTCACGCTTCTATATTTCCGGCATGCCGAATACGCAGGAAGCCAAGAACCTTGCACTGCTGCTGAGAGCAGGCGCACTGGCAGCGCCGATGGAAATTATTGAAGAACGCACCATCGGCCCCAGCCTCGGCGCAGACAATATCGAGAAGGGCAAGAACTCGCTGTTACTGGGTTTTGCGCTGATCACCGTATTCATGATCGCCTATTACATGCTTTTTGGCGTGATCTCGGTGCTGTCGCTGGCTTGCAACCTGTTTTTTCTGGTGGCATTGTTGTCCATGCTTCAGGCGACGCTGACTTTGCCCGGCATCGCGGCTATAGCACTGACGTTGGGTATGGCAATCGACGCCAACGTGTTGATCAACGAGCGTATTCGGGAAGAGCTGCGTAACGGAATGTCGCCACAGATGGCGATCCAGGCGGGTTATGAGCGTGCGCTGGACACCATCATCGACTCCAACATTACGACGCTGATCGTCGGTCTGGCGTTGCTGATCTGGGGATCAGGTCCGGTGCGTGGCTTCGCAGTGGTTCACTGCCTGGGCATCCTGACGTCGGTATTCAGCGCAGTGATGGTTTCCCGCGGCTTGGTCAACCTGATCTATGGCGGCAAGAAGAAAGTGGGCAAGCTTTCCATCGGCAACGTGGCATGGCATCGTGATGCCAGCCAGACGCCGGCCAAGGCTTGAGCTTCCCCCGATTTCCGCAATCGCGAAACGAATATTAGATAGGAAGCATCATGGAGTTTTTCAGAATCAGGAAATCGATCCCGTTCATGCGCCATGCACTGGTGTTCAACGTGATCTCGTTTGTGACCTTTCTGCTGGCGGTGTTCTTTCTGGCGACGCGCGGCCTGCATTACTCGATCGAGTTTACCGGCGGCACCGTGATTGAAGCGCCGTTCAAGCAAGCCGCCGATCTTGAAAAAATCCGTACTGAGCTGACGCAAAAGGGCTTCGTAGATGTAACGGTGCAGAACTTCGGCTCCGCCAAGGATGTGCTGATCCGCCTGCCGCTCAAGATCAGTGAAGGCAATCAAAACGAGGCGATGGAGAAGCAGAAGAACACCATCATCGACACCCTGATTCCGCTGGGACTGGATTACGATGCAGAGGTGGCCAAGAACAACCCCAAGGCCAACAAGCTGCGGGTGGAGTTTGTCGGCGGACAAGTTGGCAAAGAGCTGGCCTACGATGGTGCCATCGCGCTGCTGGCCGTGTGTATCGGCATTGTTGCCTATCTGGCGGTGCGATTCGAGTGGCGCTTCGCGGTGGCAACCATAATCGCCAACTTGCACGACGTGGTGATCATTCTTGGTGCGTTTGCATTCTTCCAATGGGAATTCTCGTTGCCGGTGCTGGCGGCGGTATTGGCGGTGCTGGGCTACTCGGTCAACGAATCGGTGGTGGTATTCGATCGTGCGCGCGAGAATTTCCGCAAAATGCGCAAAGCCACAACCGAGGAAATTTTTGATGCCGCCATCACCGGTACGATTTCGCGCACCATCATTACCCACGGCACAACGCAGATGATGGTTTTGGCAATGCTGATCTTTGGTGGCCCGACGCTGCACTACTTTGCGCTGGCGCTGACCATTGGCATCTGCTTCGGCATTTACTCATCGGTGCTGGTTGCCTGTCCGCTGGCCAAGTACCTGGGTGTTTCGCGCGAGGATTTTGTCAAGCCGGTGAAAAAGGAAGGCGAACCGGAAGTCATTTCAGCGCAGCCCTGATCGAGCCGCGTAAGTTCCATGGAGTTGCTGCTGACGGCGATTGACGTCGTCCTCAATCTCAATCGCTATCTCGAAGGCTGGGTGACGGCATACGGACCGTGGATCTACTTGATCCTGTTTATCGTCATATTTGCCGAAACTGGTTTGATCGTCACCCCATTTTTGCCTGGCGATTCCTTGTTGTTCATCGCCGGTAGTCTCGCCGCTGCGGGGGGCATGGATGTGCACCTGTTGGTGTTTGTGCTCACCGTGGCGGCGATATTGGGAGACGCCGTGAACTACCGGGTTGGGGCATGGATGGGTCCTAACCTGTTCAAGGACAATAACGCCAGATATCTCAAGCGCGAGTACCTGGACAGAGCTCACGATTTTTATGAAAAGTGGGGCGGCTTCGCCATCATTCTTGCCCGCTTCACGCCGTTCCTGCGCACTTACGGTCCCTTCGTAGCGGGATTGTCGCGCATGACTTACGCGAAATTTGCCACCTATAACATTGTCGGCGGCATCCTATGGGTCGCCTCGCTCACCTATCTTGGGTACTTCTTCGGCAATATTCCCTGGATCAAAGCGAATCAGGGGCTGGTGGTGATCGGCATCATTATCGTGAGCTTGCTGCCAGCGATTTATGGTCTGATCAAGAGTCGTTCCGGGGATTCGTCGGTGCGCTAGGGTCGTTGGCAACGAGACGCGATGGCGCAGTGGCGCGCACATACGCGATTGTCGACCAAAAGAAGAGGATGGAAATCGCCACTTCTGCCAGCGCGAGCAGTTGCGAGATCCCTTTGTCGGACCATCCGCGCGTGGCCCCTTCAGCGAAGTAGATTAGAACGAACATACAGGACCACTGATAGGTATATCGCTTGCCGCGCAATATGCCGAACAGCGGGACCAACAGCGGCAATGCCTTCAGCACCAGCCACGAGCCGCCTGGGCGCAATGGTGCGAGGAATAGCTCCCAGGTTACGCATAGCGCGATTAACGCGATCAGTGATGCCGATGCGTAGAGGCGATAGCTGTCGGCTTTGGTCTTGTTTGGCAAGCTGCGCTACGATGCGAGTTTGCTGGCGGTCTGCGCCAGACGCTTGCCCAGTGCAAATGTGAGCGCCTTCTCCGCCTCCGATATTTGCAGATCGTTGGATACGCCGGCCACATGACTGGCGCCGTAGGGGGTGCCACCTTCGCGCGTGGTGTTGAGATGCGTTTCCGTGAAAGGCACGCCGACAATGATCATGCCGTGATGCAACAAGGGCAGCATCATCGATAGCAGGGTGGATTCATTGCCACCGTGTTGGGTGGAGGAGGAGGTGAACACACAGGCGGGCTTACCGGACAACGTGCCCCGCATCCATTCGCCGGCGGTACCGTCGAGAAAGTACTTCATGGGCGCAGCCATGTTGCCGAAGCGTGTTGGCGACCCCAGCGCCAGTCCTGCGCACTCAGCCATATCAGCAGCCGTCGCGTAGGGTGCTCCATCAGGTGGGACGGGCGGTGCAGCCGTTTGCGTGACCACGGCCACTTTGGGTACCGTTCGGATTCGCGCGCTCATACCCGGCTCCGATTCGATGCCGCGCGCGATGTGGCGGGCCAGTTCGCGCACCGATCCAGAATGTGAGTAGTAGAGAACAAGGATTTCAGGCATGTTTTCGATCGATTCGAAACGGGCGTGGTCAGATTGAGTCGGTATTATACGAACCACAACAACAACCAACGACAATGAATCTGCTGCGACAATTCTGGGACTACCTCCGCTTCGTGAGCCGGCGGTTCGTCGAGGACCGCTGCCTGATGGTGGCCGGCAGTCTTACCTATACCTCTTTGCTCGCGCTGGTGCCGCTGTTCACGGTCACGATCACGCTGACCTCGCATGTGCCATTCATGCGCGACATCATCCTGCAGGTGAAAGCCTTCGTGCTGAAGAATCTTGTCCCGGATGTGGGCGGCAAGGTGGTGACGATTTACATGGAGCAGTTCTCGCAGAACGCCGCCAAGCTGACAGTGATTGGCCTGCTGATTGTCGTCGCCACGGCAGTGGCGTTGATGTTCACCATCGATGGTGCCTTCAATGACATTTGGCGGGCGAAGCGTCGCCACACCTGGTGGAAGCGATTGCTGAGCTATCTCGCGGTGCTGACGGTCGGCCCGGTGCTCATCGGTGCCAGCTTGTCGGTAACGTCATATGTGGTGCACTGGACGCGGAATTTCGATCGTGTCCTGCCGTTTCTGGATGACTGGGTGCTAAAGCTGGTGCCATTCCTTCTCACCACGGTTGCGCTGACGCTGGCCTATCGAATCATGCCGTCGCGTCATGTGCCGCTGCGTCACGCGCTGATAGGCGGTCTGCTGGCGGGGCTGTTGTTCGAGATTGTGAAAAACCTGTTCGTGGTGTTTGTCATTCGCATCCCGACCTACAGCATGGTGTATGGGACGTTTGCGGGTTTCCCAATCTTCCTGGTCTGGCTGTTTTGCTGCTGGATGGTAGTGTTGGTGGGCGCGGAGATTTCTGCGACGCTGTCCTACTTCCGCCATTCCGATGCGTGGGCGCGACCGACGGCAGGACGTTTTTCAGTCGATGGCGCCATCCGGATCGTCGATACGCTGGCGACTGTAGATACCGGAATGGCGTTGAACGCCATCATCTTTCGTGCACCCATGCCTATCGAGATTGCGGAAGACAATCTGCACGCGATGGTGGATGCCAATCTGGTTCGCGAAGAGCCGCGCGGGAGGTATCGGCTGATACTGGCTCGCGATGCCATCTCCAACGACGAGATCGCCCGTGCTGTGAGCGCCTAACCGGGCTGTGTGGCCGTTGCTGTGTCGGGGGGCTCAGGACGGCTGAAACTGGAACATGTCGAAGCGGCTTGTGCGTTCGATCAATGTCGTGGCACGAACGTGCAGCAAGTCATCGCTGGCGTTGAGTTCAAATTCGCGCAAGTCTGCAAAGGTATCCGGTGATGTGAGCAAGGTATCGCTCTCGGCTTCAGGCATCAGCGGGAACAGCATCAAGGCCGGAACGGGCTTGCCTGCTGTGCTGCCGATTGTCGGTTCGATGGTAATGCTGATGGCAGCAGGTGCGATCAGTTCTACACCGAATTCCAGTGCATTGCCTTCCAGCAGGGTCAGCCAGCGAATCACGCCGACATTCCAGCTCCGTCCGCCCATGAAGCGCACGCCAACAGCTTCACCAACGGTGATGCTGACATTGCCGCCCGACTCGCGGTGCATGCGCAAACCGTTGGCGCTCTGGTTGAGTACGTGCCACTCCTCGACACCGATCATTTGCGACATCGGGTCCTGCGGAATTTTCAGCAGGGGAATCGTGCGGCCCTCGCGTATTGCCTGGGCATCGGCTTCGGGATCTTCCTTTGACGCCAGATCGGTGAAGTAACTGATTGCCTTGATGCCGCTGCACAGCGCGACGGCCGAATCGGCGGGGTTACGGCGGAATTGTCGCTTGGGCGGATCGCCCCAGAGACGAATCAACCGGTGAATGAGGTCGGTCAGGTCGTGCGTGGCGCGGCTCTTGGCGGCTGTCGCCCCGCCGGGGCCGGATTGATTGCGGATGCGTTGCTGGAGCTTCTCCACCAGCTTGGTTGGATCGACCAGACGCAGGATTTGGCCGGCCGGGGGGCGATTGCCCTGCACCAGCACCTTGGGTGCGCCGTCGCTATCGAGTGCGACCACGAACAGGCGTTGGGGATTGAGTCCCTCGCTGCTGGTACGCATTTCCATCAGCCCGCGATTCTGGCTGAGGATTTCCAGTACTCGATCGACTTCCTTGTACATCAGGCGATATGGGTCGGCCAGTGAAACCATAATGGCGTCGGTGTACAAGTCGCGCATCGTGGAGCTGGTCTCGGCATCGCCGACTTCGGCCAGGAACGATTGCTCTTCTGCGTACTGATAAATCAGATGGAATTCCTGCCACACGCCCGGTGGAACCGGGTAGTACGTCTTGTAGCTCTGCATCATCAATTCGCGCAGATAGAACATTGCCCAGTACATCGGGCCGGGCAGGTTCTTCTTCGCGTTGAAGACGATCATCTTGCCGGTCTTTTCCAGCACCAGCATTTTGTAGGTGTAGCTGCACTGGATCAGCAGTTGCCGGGCCAGATCGAAGGCTTCGAGCTGCTTGGGTGGCAGGGGCAGGCTGCTATAGGCGTATTCCGCCTCCAGCTCGTCCAGCAGAACGGCAGCGACGGGGCGGTAGACATCAACCAATGCGGCACGCTCATCCGCTGCCATCTTGGCGTGATTCAGTGCCTCAATATTCTCGGTCAGTGCGCGGGTCGATTCATGCGTTTTGGTCAGCGGCAGCGACTCCACCCAGGCACGCGCCTTTTTCGGGTTGGTTTCGACCTCCTTCGGCAGACTGCGAGTTGTGACCGGAACCGAGAGACTTAACGCCATGAATACTCCGTGAATTTTTTTGTGCGGAGGGAGTCGAAACGCGCGATGTTATAGTTATTTTTTGAATTTTATCAGAGAGAAACAGTGCCTTTCCCCTTACTTTACCGTGTTGCAACACAGTTTGCCGTTTTAGCCGTCGCTTTGGCAGTTTTGCCTGCTGCGGCATTTGATCTCAAAGACACTGTCGGCCAGCCGCAAAAATTATCCGAGATGAAGGGTAAATGGGTGGTCGTCAATTTTTGGGCAACCTGGTGTGCGCCGTGTGTGAAGGAGATTCCCGATATCGCCATGTTCGCCAAGGAAAGTGGTGACAAGGTGCGCGTGCTTGGCATCGCGCTCGACTGGGACGACGAGAAGCAATTGAAGGCGTTCGCCAAAAAGGTGGGGCACACCTATCCGCTGGTGCTGGGCAACGATGCCAGCGAAAAAACGTTCGGCAAGGTTAAGGGGTTGCCGACGACGATCGTCTACGACCCGAACGGAAAAATCGCCTACCAGAAGACCGGAACCGTGACACGCGAACTTCTGGCGCGCGTTGTCAAGGGCGAGAAAGTCCAATAGCGCAATAAGCAAAAAAACAAGCATTGGCGGGGCTTTCAGGCCAAAAATACCCGGTAAGCCGCTCCAGTGCTTGAGTTTGTTACTGCTTTGTTTTCAGCTTGCCTTTCAGAAGTGTGCTGATTTCGGCTACAGCTACAGGCGTGGCTTTTTCATCGCGACGGTGCTGGTATTCGACCATGCCTTCTTTCAAGCCGCGGTCGCCGATCGTTACACGATGCGGCACGCCGATCAGTTCCCAATCGGCAAACATCACGCCGGGCCGCTCGCCACGATCATCGAGAACGACATCGATTCCCGCGGCCATCAACTCTGCGTGCAGATTGTCAGCGGCCGATTTCACCGTTTCGTTGCGGTCATAACCCAAGGGGCAAATCACCACGGTAAATGGCGCAATCGCATCGGGCCAGATGATGCCTTTGTCGTCATGGTTCTGCTCAATGGCGGCGCCTAGCAGGCGTGTCACACCGATGCCATAGCAACCCATTTCCAGCGGTTGCGGCTTGCCGGTTTCGTCGAGGAACGTCGCTTTCATCGGCGCCGAATAGGTGGTGCCTAGATAGAACACGTGACCGACCTCGATGCCACGCTGGATCGCGAGCTTGCCCTTGCCGTCGGGCGAGGGATCTCCAGCGATCACGTTGCGGATATCGGCGACGAGGTTCGGCTCCGGCAGATCGCGGCCCCAGTTGAGACCAGTGTAGTGGAAGTCGACTTCGTTGGCGCCGGAAACGAAATCCGCCATATTGGCGACGGTGTGATCGGCAACGATCTTGACCGACTTCTTCAAACCAATAGGCCCGAGATAGCCGGGCTTGCAACCGAAGTGTTCGACAATCTCGCCTTCGCTGGCGAAGCGGAAGCCCTTCAGTCCGGGCACCTTGCTCGCTTTGACTTCGTTCAGATCGTGATCGCCGCGCAACAGCAGCAGCCAGATTTCGTTTCCTGCAGGTTGGCCGCGATCATCGACCTTCTCGGCCGCGAGGACGATCGATTTGACAGTGCGATCAAGCGGAATGCCAAGCAGCTCGGCCACGTCTTCGCAGCGCGATTTGCCGGGCGTTGGTGTTTTGGTCATGGTTTGAGAGGCGGCACCGCGTGATGCGATGAGCGGGAGCGCCTCGGCAAGTTCGATATTGGCCGCGTAATCGGAATCCGGACAGTAAGCGATGGCGTCTTCACCGGTATCGGCGATGACTTGGAATTCGTGCGAGCGTGAACCACCGATGGAGCCGGTGTCGGCTGCGACCGCGCGGAACGTCAGGCCCAGCCGCGAAAAGATGCGCTGGTAAGCGGCGTACATAATGTCGTAGCTCTTGAGCGCGGACGCTTCGTCGCGGTCAAATGAATACGCGTCCTTCATGGTGAATTCGCGTCCGCGCATTAAACCAAAACGCGGGCGGCGCTCGTCGCGGAACTTGGTTTGTATGTGATAGAAATTCACCGGCAATTGCTTGTAGCTCTTGATCTCGGCGCGCGCGATGTCAGTGATTGCTTCCTCAGATGTCGGTTGGACGATGAAATCGCGGTCGTGCCGGTCCTTGATGCGCATCAGTTCAGCGCCGTATTTCTGCCAGCGCCCGGTCTCCATCCACAATTCGGCTGGCTGGACGACCGGCATCAGCAGCTCCACCGCACCTGCCGTGTTCATTTCCTCCCGGATGATGGCTTCGATCTTCCGAATCGATTTGAGCCCCATCGGCATATAGTTGTAGATGCCGGCGGCGAGTTTTTTGATCATGCCAGCGCGCAACATCAGTTTTTGCGAAACGATGTCCGCGTCGGCTGGGGCTTCGCGCAGAGTGGACAGGAAAAAATTGGATAAGCGCATGATTTATTGTGACTTTTATTTTGTGTGCAGAGCAGCAAAGACGGTCATTTTACACCCCGATGGAACTCTTGACCCTAGTCACCTATCTCAAATTGTGAAAGAATCACTTTAACTTTTGATTGAAGGACTTGGGCCATGATTGACCGAGACGGTTATCGCCCAAATGTAGCCATCGTCCTTTGCAATGCGAAGAACGAGGTGTTTTGGGGAAAACGCATCAAGGAGCATTCCTGGCAGTTCCCGCAAGGTGGCATTAAATCGGGCGAAAGCCCGGAAGACGCGATGTTTCGGGAACTGGAAGAAGAAACCGGTTTGCTGCGCGATCACGTGCGGATTTTGGGCCGCACCAAAAACTGGCTGCATTACAGCGTGCCTAACCATTGGGTGAAGCGCGAGTGGCGCGGCACGTATAAAGGCCAGAAGCAGATCTGGTATTTGCTTAAGCTGACTGGGCGCGATTGCGATATCAAGCTGCGAGCGAGTTCGCATCCTGAATTCGATGCGTGGCGCTGGCACGACTATTGGGTGCCGCTGGATAGCGTGATCGAGTTCAAGCGCGACGTGTACAAGCAGGCGTTGCAGCAGCTGGTTCGATATCTTGAGCCGCTGCCGCGCAATGGTCATCACGCGCCGCGCGCGTTGCGTACACCACGGCCGCGCGGTCACCACGAATCGCTGTCGGCAGAAGCCGCGTCGCCTGTGGTCGTGACGGCCGAGTTGACGCTGACCACCGTTCAGGTCGGCAATCTCGACGCAGTCTAAGCGTTACAGCAGCACCAGATTGTCGCGGTGAATCAGTTCGGGCTCGGCAACATAGCCGAGTTCGGACTCGATTTCCGTAGACGGTTTGCGTGCGATGCGTGTCGCTTCGGCCGATGAATAGTTGACCAGTCCTCGTGCGATTTCGCGTCCATTGTCGTTGAGGCAACTCACTACTTCGCCGCGCTCGAAATGTCCCTCAACGCTAATAACGCCGACCGGCAGCAGGCTCTTGCCGCCTGCAATTAATGCACGCGTCGCGCCTTCGTCTAAACGCAGGTTGCCGCTGGTCTTGAGGTTGGCGGCAAGCCAGGTCTTCTTTGATTGCACGCCGGAAATTTCCGATAACAGACGCGTGCCGATGTCCTCACCCTGATGCAGGCGAACTAGTACTTCCGGTTCGCGACCGTAAGCGATCACTGTGTGACTACCGGATAGCGCGGCTTTCTTTGCTGCCTGCACTTTGGTCAGCATGCCGCCGCGGCCGATAGCGGAGCCTGCTCCGCCGGCCATCGCTTCGAGCGACGCGTCGCCGGCGCGTGCGCTGGCGATCAGTGTGGCGTTGGGGTCGCGGCGCGGATCGGCGCTGAACAGCCCTTGCTGGTCGGTGAGGATGACAAGGTGGTCTGCGTCGATCAGGTTTGCGACAAGCGCGCCCAGCGTGTCGTTATCGCCGAATTTGATTTCATCGGTAACGACGGTATCGTTTTCGTTGATCACCGGTACCACGCCTAGCGATAGCAAAGTAGTCAACGTTGAGCGCGCATTGAGATACCGCTTCCGATCCGCCAGATCGTCGTGCGTCAGCAAAATTTGTGCGGTGGAGAGGCCATAGTCTCGAAACGCTGATTCATAGACTTGTACGAGCCCCATTTGCCCAACGGCGGCGGCGGCTTGTAGTTGATTGATCTCGCGCGGCCGCGCTTTCCATCCCAGGCGTTGCATACCTTCCGCAATCGCGCCGGAAGAGACCAGCACGATTTCGACACCCGAGGCGCGCAACTGTGCAATCTGCGCCACCCATTGACGGATCAACGCGTGATCCACGCCCACACCTTGATTGGTGATGAGCGCGGAGCCGATCTTGATGACGATGCGCTTGGCGGTCTGCATGGCGCGTTAGAAGAAAACTCTAATGCTGGCGAGGATTCTAAGGCGTTTTCGGCCTAAAAGGCTCGCCAATGCTAGGGTTTCGCGTCTGGCTCCTCTGTAGACTCTTCCAGCGTCGCGTCCTGCGCGCGCTCGCGCTCGACGTGATCCATGATCGCGAACGTGAGCTCTTTACACCCGTCGGCTTTCATCGCCGAAATGGTGAAGTGTGGCCCTTTCCACTTAAGGCCCTTGATGATTTTCTTGGCACGCGCGTCGGCTTCGTCGGCGTCGATCAGGTCGGCCTTATTCAGTACCAGCCAGCGTGGCTTGTCGAACAGGGATTCATCGTATTTCTTCAATTCACCGATGATCGCTTTGGCTTCCTTGACGGGATCCGTGTCGGGGTCGAACGGTGCAATGTCGACTAGATGCAGCAGAAGGCGCGTGCGCTGTAAATGCTTCAGGAACTGGATGCCAAGACCTGCGCCTTCCGCCGCACCTTCGATCAAGCCCGGGACATCGGCAATGACAAAACTGCGGTTGTCCGTCACGCGTACTACGCCCAGATTGGGATGCAATGTGGTGAAAGGGTAATCCGCGACCTTGGGTTTGGCGGCAGACACAGCGCGAATAAAGGTCGATTTGCCTGCGTTCGGCATACCGAGCAAGCCCACATCGGCGAGCACTTTCAATTCGAAATGAATATCGCGCGACACGCCTTCTTCACCCGGTGTGGTTTGGCGCGGCGCACGGTTGGTAGACGATTTGAAATGCAGATTGCCGAGGCCGCCACGACCGCCTTGGGCGACCAGTGTCTTCTGACCATTGTGGGTCAGATCGGCAATGATGTTGTCCTGGCTGTCGGGGCCATCAGCGGTCAGATCGCGGACGATGGTGCCGACCGGGACACGCAGGATGACATCATCAGCACCGCGGCCGTTGCAACCAGCCCCACGTCCGGGTTCGCCATTCTTTGCGCGAAAAATGCGCTCGAAGCGATAGTCGATAAGGGTGTTGATGTTGACGTCGGCGACGACATAGACCGAGCCGCCGCGCCCGCCATCGCCGCCATCGGGTCCGCCGAACGGGATGTGCTTTTCGCGGCGCATCGAGGCTGACCCTTTGCCGCCGCTGCCGGCGTGAACCTCAATCTTCGCTTCGTCGATGAATTTCATAAGTGAATTCTACTGGTACAAACAAAAAGGCCCCGAAGAAAACTCTTCGGGGCCTTTGATGCCGAGGCCTTGAAACTTATACCGGGGTAATGCTGACGGTACGGCGCTTCTTTTCGCCCTTGATCGCGACCTGGACTTTGCCGTCCTTGAGCGCGAACAGGGTGTGATCCTTGCCCATGCCGACGTTGTCGCCGGCGTGAAACTCGGTGCCGCGCTGACGCACGATGATGGAACCTGCGGGAATCAATTCGCCACCGAAGGCTTTTACGCCAAGGCGTTTCGATTCTGAGTCGCGACCGTTGCGTGAACTGCCGCCTGCTTTTTTATGTGCCATGAGTTATCTCCTTATGCCTTGATCTCACCGATCTGGATCTCGGTGTAGTTCTGGCGATGGCCCTGACGCTTTTGATAGTGCTTGCGACGGCGCATTTTGAAAATCTTCACTTTGTCGTGACGACCTTGGGAGACAACGGTAGCGTTGACCGCAGCACCTGCCACGAGAGGTTTGCCGATGGTAACGGTATCACCCGTACCCACCATCAAGACCTGATCGAGGACGATCTGCGAGCCCACATCTGCCGGTATCTGTTCTATCTTTAATTTTTCGCCAGCTTGGACGCGATACTGCTTCCCGCCGGTTTTTATGACCGCATACATGGTTGAACTCCGGAAATTGTTGGTTTAAATCCCGCCGGGCACTGGCGTTGGACATTAACTGTCACGCCATGGAACGACGGAACCCGCTATCATACGGGCTTTTCTGCAGCCAGTCAAACCCGATTTTCGCTTTTTTGTGTGTTGAAACAGGGGTTTACCATGGCGAAATCGATCGGTTACCCTGCATTTCCATGAATTCCCCGCAAAACCCCGTCAGCATCGACCACATCCGAGCCGTCATCGCCGACGACGTGAAGGCAGTGGACGAGGTCATTCGCCATCGACTGTCGTCCGAGGTGGTGTTGATCAACCAGATTTCGCGCTATATCGTTGAATCCGGCGGCAAGCGGCTGCGTCCCGCTTTGGTTTCGATTGTTGGCAATCACTTCGGCGCTCCAAGCGATAAATTGCAGGAACTCGCCGCCGTAATTGAGTTCATCCATACCGCCACTCTGCTGCACGATGACGTGGTTGATGAATCCGACCTTCGCCGTGGCCGAAATACGGCCAATGCTGAATTCGGCAACGCTGCAGCCGTGCTGGTGGGCGATTTTCTCTATTCACGTGCATTTCAGATGATGGTGGAAGTTGGATCCATGCGGGTGATGGAGGTGCTGGCCGAAGCGACGAATGTGATTGCCGAAGGCGAAGTACTGCAGTTGCTGAATATCCACGATCCGGACACCGACGAGGAAAAATATCTCCGCGTGGTACGGTTCAAGACGGCCAAGCTGTTCGAGGCAGCCTGCCGGGTAGGGGCGATCTTGGGCAGTGCGTCGTCTCAGGATGAAGCCGCATTGGCCGACTACGGCATGCATCTCGGCACCGCTTTCCAGCTGATCGACGATGTGCTCGATTACTCCGGAGACATCGGCGAGACCGGCAAAAATATCGGCGACGATCTGGCTGAGGGGAAGCCAACGCTGCCGCTGATTCATGCGATGAAAAATGGCACGACGGCGGAAGTTGCCGCAATTCGCCGGGCGATCGAAAACGGAGGGCGGGACGAAATGGATACGGTGGTGGCCGCGATCAAGTCGACCGGCGCGCTGAACTATGCGCGGGAACAGGCGAATCGCGAGGTGCGCACGGCGGCTGCGGCAATCGAACACCTCAAGGATTCCGTTTATCGGGACGCTCTGCTACAATTATGTGTTTTCGCGGTCGAGCGTAGATATTGAGCGGTCGGCACTGAACGCGACGAAAACGGGGTGTAGCTTAGCCTGGTAGAGCGCTACGTTCGGGACGTAGAGGCCGGAGGTTCGAATCCTCTCA
>JAEUNB010000178.1 GCA_016790625.1 Betaproteobacteria bacterium
TAGACGACACATTTTATGGCCGGGCAGATGCCCACATTGACCTGTCGAACAAGCAGATTTCTGATGCGACAGGCCATGGCAAGGTCAATGCATCCATGATGTATGCAGCGGCACGATTCAACGCGTGGGTCAGTGCCACCGGTTGGCGTCACGGCAAGGACATGGCCGCCTCAAAGGAAGAAACCATTGAGCACTTTATTTCCGAGTACCGGAAAATGCTCGACGAAAACCTGCAGGATTACATAGACAATTTCGAGCGCTATATGGCTGGGAGCGCAGGTAAATAGCAGCGCTGATTGTTCGGCGAATCAATCCGCGATCTGATCCACCCGCGCCTGAAACCCGATCGGGTTTTGCGCCTCGCTCTGGTCAATCACCGCCATCACCACCGAGATCGGCAGCGCCACACTGCAGATGTGACCACGATCCGATTGCGCGGTCAGGCGCAACTGGATAAAACGTTCGCCGGATTCGACCGCCGAGCAAAAGGCGCAGTACAGGCCGCCACCTTCGGCCGAGGGCACGCGATGCAGATAGCCTTCCAGCAGTTGCCGGTATTCCGCGTTGAGGGTGGAGCGGAATACCACGCAGTAGGAGCCTTCTTTCATCGCTTTATTTCCCCGGCAGTGAATGGCTCAGCACATGCTTACTTGACGGTGTATCCCTTGCCTTCAAGGCAGGCCGACACGTTTCTCACGTACTCCGCCTTGCGCAACGCTTCGCCGCCCGCTGACGGGTCATAGCCGGTCTGGGTGATGGCGGCGCGTTCGCAGTCAATGCGGTCGAATGAGCGTTGCGTGGCGCTCTGGTTGTTGCGTGGGGTGATCGATAGCTCGTCAGTCGGTGCTGGCGCGGGGGCGGGCTTGGCGTAACTGGGCGTAGGCGCAGAGAAGCCACCCGATGCCGGCTCGCGTGGCGTGTCGTGCCAGGTTACGTCATCCACCATCGGCGGTTCGACCACCCGATAGCCATCGACGCTGCGAACGTAATAAACGTTGTTGGCGTAGTAGTACGGCGTGCCGCCAACCCAGAGCGAGGTATAACCCAGCGGCAGCAACGGTATGGTGAGGCCGATGGCGGGACCCCAGCCGTACCAATAGCGTGAACCGTAATAGCCGCCACGATAGCCACGGTAACCAACGCCGAGGTAGCCCGGACGCCAGTTTGAATAGCCGTAACGGGGGTAGCTGGCGCGGTGATAGGTGCCAACGCTACGAACCGGAGCAGCGCGATAGCTGCTGCTGTGGCTCGCTGCGGGGCGGGCGTCCCTGCCCGGCGCGGCAGAAGCCAAAGTGGGAATGCCGAGGGCGGCTGTCGCCAAGGTGGCGAGGACAACGGAGCGCAGCGCGGCGCGCGAGGGGGATTTGAAAGCGATCAGGTCCATGATGATTCTCCTGTAACGATGCCGTGGTTGGAGTCGTCCGGACGCGGACAAGTTCTACAACTTATTGTCCGCCGCACGCCGCCGGAAGGCAAATCGGCGTGTTTTTTGTAACTGAAGATTGCTACGGGCGGAATGGCCGGCAGGATGCAGCTTTTCCGCTATTTGGCGGCCTGCATGATTTCCTGCGCCGTGCGGCCGACTTCGCGCTGCACCAACCGGTCGATGATGCTCACTTTTTCCGCTGCACTCAGCGCCAGCCACGGGCTCTGGTTGCTCTGCTGCGCGCGGGCGGAGGAAATGGTGCTGGTGACGGCGATGGTCTGCTTCTTCAATACCTTTGAGCTCGAAAGATCGACCAGCGAAACATTGATGTAGGCGAATGGCGCGATCATGCCGCGCTGCGCGGCGGCGGTGCTGCTGTTTTCCACCAGCATGGAGGCATCGATGCAGAAGCCCAGCCCCTCCACCTGCGCAGTGCCGTCGGAATTGCCGGCGAAATGCATCTGGGCCACGCCGCTATGCTTGGCGATCAGCATCAGGTGTGTCGCCTGCTGCGACTTCAGCGCGTCGCGGATCGCGTCGGGAATTTTCATCACACCGTTGGCTTCGGCAAACAGTTCCCGCTGGCGATCAAACAGGACTTGGCTGCGCGTATTCAGCACCGCCAGCTCGGCGCGCGGTATCACCTTGCGAATGCCCGTACCCGCCGCCTGGATGGCGGCGTTGTCGAACATCGGCTCAGCCACCGGCAAGGGTTCGTTGCGCGTGCCGTCGGCTTTGGCACCGCGCGCGATGACGATGTTCAGTTCGTCGCCGATCAGTGACAGCAAACCGAATACGCGCGGGTCGGCGGGGGGTGCAGCGGGAGCAGGTGCTGATTGTGCAGACGCGAACGAGACAAAACCAAGACAGGCAGCAAGCAACAGGCGGCGCAGGTGAGCGATAGGGGGCACGATCAATCCGGTAGAAACGAAATTGTCGGCAGTATGCCTGCGAATGTGTAGCCGTGCAGAGGGCTGTGTGCGAAGTCGAAGTCATGCCGCGCAAAAAATGAAACTCCAGCATTGGCGCGGATTTCAGGCAGAAAATGGGTATTCATATACTTAGCTGGACAAACCTTTCGTTGGTTTAGGCATACTTGGCGCCAAAGGGGGCGCCGATGCTTCGTTATGCCGATTGGAATTACTGGAATCAAATGCCAAACGCGGAGTTATGGGAGTGCGTATGGCTGAGCCTCGGGTACGATCCGCGAGACTCGTCGGTTAGCTATGCAATGAATCACAAGGTTGATAAGGGATATCGAGATTTACTTCCACGACTAGATATCGCCAAGACTCACGCTGAATTGCGAATGGCCCCGTTCTTGCCGATCAAACCAAGCAGCGGACACACTGCTGGCTGGCGATTTTCAATACCCGTATTCATTGCTTGGGCAAACAGAATGCAATGGCCTATGCCCTCGGAGTTCAAGGGGTTTGAATTACCGCCAGAGCTAGCCTCATCGCCAAGCCCTGTAAAGCAAGCAGCGCCAGCACCAACCGAAAAGCCAATGACCGACAAGGAGCGTGGAAACCTGCATCGAATCATTGCCGCCCTTGTAGAAAGCGCCGTCGATAAAACCAGTAGCGCTAGAAAATTCCGCTCCGAAGCCAAGTTAATTGAGCACTTGGCAGACCACTATCAGGGGTACGGCGGCATTTCTACATCTAACTTAGAGAATGTTTTTTCTAAGTCAAAACAATCACTTAAAGAATAAATCACCCTAATTAGGGTGAAATTTTACCCCTCTTGGGGCAACACGTTTTCCCATGCTGGCAATCTGACGGCATGAGATATCAATCACAAAAAAGCGAAAGCCCCGGTGTACCAGCACCGAGGCTTTCTGTCGTGGGCGTCTACCCCACTAATCCCGCGCTGCTGGTCACTGCGCCCCAAGTCCAGGGGGATCGTCCTGGTCAGGAGGGTATTCGGATGGCAGCAATCTGGCGTCTCATCTCATTAGATCACTAGCCTGATTTCTTACCGGCAGGCCGGGGCGGTTCCACTCCGGCTTGTTTCTGCTTCACCACTTTCTTTTGAACTGGCTTCTTCGACTTCGGCACCTTTGCCAATCGCGTTAGCGCCTCATCAAAACTCATGTTCAACGGTTTCAGTTTCTCTACCATCACACACCTTTTGCAATCAGTTCCGCATATTTCAGGCGGCGATTTTGCGTCGAGTGTAGCAAGTTATTCATGCGTTCGCCTTCCTTCATGGTGCGACGGTTCCAGCGCCACGCAAACACGCCAAGGTAACGGTCAATGTGCTTGTCGCTGGCGTGGTGATAGATGCCAATGATCGAGCGCTTGAAGTGGCTGAAAACGCCTTCAATGCTGTTCGTGTACACGTCCTCGCGGACGTACTCGCCCAGCGAATGAGCTACTAAATTGTGTTCATACGATTGACGCATCCACTTGTAGCATTGCGCCTCATCGCTATAGACCGTAGCGCCACCGGAAACGTTCGCCATGATGATCGGCTGCAGCGTTGCCTTGCGGGTGTTGTCGATCTTCTGGAGGCGCAGATCGCCGCCGCGCTGAATCATGCCGAACACGGTGATTTTGCCGGCGCTGGGCGATTTGGAAACATTCTTCGGCAGGCGCTTGGAAGCATGTTTGTACTTCTCTTTGCCGCCGACGTAGGTTTCGTCCATTTCAACGGTGCCTTCAAGCGGCTCGTTGAACTGTTCTGATGATGCGGCCTCGTTGATGCGATGCAGAACAAACCACGCAGTTTTCTGTGTCACGCCAATATCACGCGCCAACTGGCAGCTAGAAATGCCTTTCTTGTGCGACGTGGCGAGGTAAATCGCAATGAACCATTTGCGAAGCGGGATGCGCGACTCTTCAAAGATCGTGCCGCTGCGAACGCTGAATTTTTTATGACAAGCCTTCTCGCTGCACTTGTGCGTGTCGTCTTTCAGCGTGTAGTGATTGCCGATAGTGCCGCAGTGTGGGCAAGTAATGCCGTTAGGCCAGCGGATAGCGCGGAAGTGTTCAACGCATGCCTTCTCGTCCGGCAGTGCGGTCATCATGCTTACGAGGCTGGAAAATTGTTTGAACATGGCGCGCCTTGTGTTTTCTGTGTTTATGCGGCCATATCATAAAGTATTTTTTTTGCTCCGTCAACTACTATTTTTGTCTGGCGTATGCTGTCTAACTAGGAGAGACCATGAACCCCAAATTCATTTGGACGACTGAGTTGCCAAAAGATCGAGATCAAGCCGATGTCGAAGAAACCGCTTGGGCAGTAATTGAATTACAACCGGACCCGGAAAATCGCGTTCCCACCATAAGAACAATTCACCTTGGGTGCAGATTCATGGGCTATCAAGGGGTGGCATTCAACGAGAACGATGAGCCTGTGTTTGCCTTTACTTATTTCAACGGCGTTAGTCGGGCTTGCTACTTTGACGCTCCTGACAAAGTTCGACTTTTAGGACTTGGAAGTTAGCGAGGTCGTAGCTAAATTGGCTGTTCTCAAATCTTCCAGCCACCAACGAGTGGTCAATACCAATTTCGTGGAAGTCTTGCATCGCAACATGCGATTCACCGCGACGACAAAACGCCAACCTGCCTAGGACAGGTTCATGCATAAATACCTCCAATAAAAAACCGGCGCGAGCCGGTTAAAGTTGTGTTTGGACAGCCTCATAGGGCTTGTCCAGCTAAATATGTGATTACCAGAAAATGCCCGGAAAGCCGCGCCAATGCTGGAGTTTCTGTTTGCGTAC
>JAEUNB010000188.1 GCA_016790625.1 Betaproteobacteria bacterium
CATCGAAACTCACCCGGTCAAACTGGCCATTGCCGTGACCGTTGGAGCGGTTGGCTTGATCGTCGGCATTGTCATGCTGGCCTATTTCGCCATCGGCACCCACAAGGTTGGTGGCTCGGAGGCCAAGGCCAGCAGCCCGGAGGCAATCGCTCAACGTATTGGCCCGGTAGTAACGCTGGCGGTCGATCCTTCCAAAGGCCCGGTGCCGGCGCTGACCGCAGCCGCCCCTGCACCCAAGGCAGCTGAAGGCCCAATCGTGGCCATGGTAATCCCGGCATCTGCACCTGCCGGTGCAAAGCCCGCTGCCGGTGGCGAGGGCGTCTACAACTCCGCATGCGCTGCCTGTCATGCCGCTGGCGTTGCCGGTGCGCCCAAGACCGGCGACAAGGCCGGTTGGGCCGCGCGCATCGCCAAAGGCAAGGCGACGCTGTACGATCATGCGTTGAAAGGCCTTAACGCAATGCCTGCCAAAGGGGGAAATCCCGCGCTATCCGATGCCGACGTCAAGTCAGCCGTGGATTACCTGATGGCAAAGGCGAAATAGCGTTACGCTCAATTCGTAATTCACAAAGGGCGGCTTGACCGCCCTTTTTGTTGGACCGATGTCATGGCTACTTATGCAATCGGCGATTTGCAGGGTTGCTTCAAGACCCTTCAAGTCCTGCTGGACAAGATCGAATACCAGCGCGAGCACGACGTGCTCTGGTTTGTCGGCGACTTGGTCAATCGCGGCCCCGCATCGCTGGAATGCCTACGATTCGTGAATTCGCTGGGAAATCGCGCGATCACCGTTCTCGGCAATCACGACCTGCATTTGCTGGCGGTGGCCGCCGGACAACGCAAAGCCGGCGAGAACGATACATTGCAGCCGATTCTCGACGCCCCCGACCGCGACTCACTCCTGCAATGGCTGCGACAACAGAGGCTGCTGCACGTTGAACGCCAATTCGTCCTGGTGCACGCGGGGCTGCTGCCTGAGTGGGACGTTCGTCTGGCACAGCAACTTGCCAACGAGGTGGAAACGCAGTTACGCGGCGATAGCCACGTTTCGTTGTTGGCAAACATGTATGGCAATCAGCCAGACCACTGGAGCGACAAGCTTGGCGGCATTGAACGGCTCCGCATCACCATCAACGCCATGACCCGATTGCGCGCAATAGAGGTACGAAAGAAGAAAAGTGCGGTGATCGACCTTAAATTCAAAGGCGAACCGGACAAGATGCCGGACTCACTCCGGCCGTGGTTTGAGTCTCTCCATCCCTCCCTCACGGAGCGAACCGTGATTGCCGGACATTGGTCAGCACTGGGGCTGCATATTACCGATAACTTTATCGGCCTGGATTCGGGCTGCGTGTGGGGTCGCGAGTTGACCGCACTACGGCTGGAGGATCGCAAGATTTTTCAGGTCGTTTGTGCCGAAGAGAAGATTCCCGCCGGGTGGGATTAGCCTCCATGCCGGCTGCTATGATGCGCAACAAATCGCCCTGCCGCATTGCTGACATGACTCCCATCATCAACTCCAAACTGCCGAACGTAGGCACCACGATTTTCACTACCATGTCGCAACTCGCGCAGGAACATGGTGCGGTCAATCTCGGCCAAGGTTTTCCCGATTTCGGTTGCGACCCACGGCTGCTGGAGTTGATGAACGATGCGATGCGCGCCGGTTGGAATCAATATCCGCCAATGACCGGCGTGCCGGCCTTGCGCGAGCAAATTGCCGGCAAGGTAGCCGAGCTGTATGGCCGCAACTACGACGTCGCCAGCGAGATCACGGTTGCCGCTGGAGCCACTCAAGCCATCCAGACCGCACTGACCGCCATCGTTCATCCGCGCGACGAAGTCATCATCTTTGAGCCGGTCTACGACAGCTACGAGCCAGTGATCCGCATGAACGGCGGCGTGCCGGTGTACGCGCGGCTGGCTTTTCCCGACTACCGGCCGGACTGGACTGCGGTGCGCGCACTGGTCACACCGCGCACGCGGGCGATCATGATCAACACCCCGCACAACCCGACGGCCACCATCTGGCCGCGCGAAGACTTTGCAGCGCTGGCCGATTTGTTACGCGACACCAACATCATGCTGATCAGCGACGAAGTCTACGAGCACATGGTTTACGACGGCGAAAAACACTTGAGCGTGGCGTCGTTTCCCGATCTTGCCGAACGCGCGTTTGTCATTTCTTCCTTCGGCAAGACCTACCACGTCACCGGCTGGAAGATCGCCTATTGTCTGGCGCCTGCTGCGCTGACGGCGGAATTCCGCAAGGCACATCAGTTCGTCGTGTTCACCGTACACACGCCATCGCAACATGCGATTGCGAAGTACATGGAACTCGGCACATACAATGCGCTATCGGATTTCTATCAGGCCAAGCGCGACTTCTTCCTGCAGCGCGTAACCGGTTCGCGATTCAAATGGCAACCGTCGCGCGGCACCTACTTTGCGTCGGCAAGCTACGGCCATATCGAGGAATTCAGCGCACTTTCCGAAAACGAATTTGCCAAGCTGATGACCACCCAATTCGGCGTGGCCTGCATCCCGGTGTCGGCGTTTTATCACGATGCGGAAGATCATCGTGTCGTGCGTTTCTGTTTCGCGAAAAAAGAAGAAACGCTGGAATTGGCTGCGGAACGAATATTAAAACTCTAGCACTGGTGCGGCGTTCCTGGCATTTTCGGTCAGAAACCCGCACCGGTGCTTGATTTTCATTCAAATATGCGGGCTACACCCGCTCGCGATCAGCCCAATTGGCGGCGAACCGGTTCAGCTCGTGGGCGTTGCGCAGGCCGAGTTTCTGCTTGAGATTGGCGCGATGCGCCTCTATGGTTTTCACGCTGCGGTTGAGCTTGCCGGCAATTTCGCTTGCTCCCAGACCCAAACCAATCAAACGAAAAATTTCGTATTCGCGGTCCGTAAGATTTGACAGCACCGACATTGGTTGGGTATTGGCCTTGCCGCGAACTTTCTGCAGCAGCACTGATTGCATGCGCTCGGAAAGATAGACGTCGCCCGACAGAATTTTGCGAATCGCGGTGATAACTTTCTCGGTCGCCTCCTGCTTGACCAGATAGCCTTTCGCGCCAACGCGGAATGCGCGCTCGCCATGCACCAGTTCGTCATGCATGCTCAGCACCAGCGTCGGCATGTCGGGATAATTCGCCACCACTTTCTTGATCAGTTCCAGCCCCGACAGTCCCGGCAGCGAAATGTCGGTGACCAGCAAGTCGGGCCGGTCGTGCTCGAGGATTTCCAGCGCCTGCTCGGCGGTTTCCGCTTCCAGCGCGACCTCAAGGTCGGCCTCGTTGTTGATCAACTCCTTCAGGCCGTGCAGGACGATTGCATGATCGTCGACCACCATGATGCGCGCCTTCACACCGCCTCCTGACCTGAAACGGCTGCCGGCAATCGAGCCGGACGCAGGGCCGGCGAGCGGCGCCAGGTCACCCGGACCGTCGCGCCACCGTGCTTGCCGCGTTTGATCGACAAGGCTGCGTCGATTGCGCTGCAGCGATGGCGAATGCTGTGAAAACGGCTGCCGGCTTCCAGCGGATCGTCGCTGACTGCATTTGAAGTGGCGGACGCGCCACTGTGTCCATTGTCGGAAATCGTCAATTCAACACCGTTCTTGAGATGGGAGAGCGAAAGTGTAATCCGTTGCGCATGGCTGTGCTTCAACGCATTGTTTATCGATTCCTGCGCAATGCGATAAAGGCTCCGTGCGACCAAGTCGTCATAAATCTCGATGTTCTGGTCGAGGTGAGTTTCGCACACCACCACACCGAGACTATTGATATCGCTCGCCAACTGTCTCAATGCCGACACCAATCCGTCCATGCCCCAGATATAGGGCGACAAGCCATGCGAAATCATGCGAGTGTGGCGAATGGTGCGATTGACCAGATCAGAAATACGCGCGGCATCGGCAGCACCCTCCATGCCTTTCTCGGCCAGGCGTCGTTCCAGCGATTTGGTCAGCAGGGCAATGCCGGTCAGATCCTGCCCCAGTTCGTCGTGCAACTCCAGGCCCACCTGCGCCAGCTCCATTTCGATCGTCATCAGGATATTGCGCTCCAGCTCCTGGCGACGGCGCACCTCGACTTCAAGCTGACGATTGGCATGACCCAGCTCCTCGGTCTTGCGCGCCACGGCCAGCTCCGCTTCGCGCCGGGCGGTGACATCGCGCGAAGCCACCTGCACATGACTCAACGTACCGTCCTGTGCACGAACCAATGCCACCTGGCTCTCCAGCCACAGGTAATGGCCGTCGCGATGGCGCAGGCGGTACGTGATGGTGGCCGGCGTTGCGTCTCCCTCGACAATCGCGGCAAATCGCTGCTTCGTGCGGCGCAAATCTTCGCGATGTAACAACCGAAGCGGTGAACGCCCTAGAACGCGTTCGATCACATGACCGCTGATGGTGGTGAACGATGGCGACACGAAGGTCAACCGGCCATCAAGGGCATGCAATGAGATCAGGTCGCGCATGTTCTGGGTCATCAGGCGGTAGCGCTCTTCACTTTCCGCCAGCTGGCGCTCTGCGAGCTTGATGCGAGTAATGTCGCGCCCGACACCGCGGTAGCCCATGAAGGTGCCGGACGCATCGAAAAAAGGGCGCCCGCTGATACTCGAATACCCGATCGGACGGGTACCGGATTGATCGAACACCCGCGTGACCAACCCCTGGAAGGGCTCCCGCGCCGCGAGCGTGCGGCGATGTGCATCCCACTCCGCCGATGACAGGGCATTGGGAAAAATATCCCAGCGGGTGCGGCCGAGTATGTCCTTGCGCTCCTTGTGACTGTGAACGGTGCGATCCATGGACAGGAAGGAAAGCCGGTGCTGGGCATCGGTTTCCCAGTACCAGTCGGCGGAAATTTCCGTCAGGGCGCGAAACCGCTCTTCCGATCGGCGCACGCGGTCGGTGGCATTGCGGCGCTCGGTCACGTCTCTGGTGGCGGCTTGGTAGTGCTTAAGGCTGCCGTCGGCGTTTCGCACCGGTACCACCACCGTCTCAAGCCATAGGTAGCGCCCATCGGCGTGCTGAAACCGGTACTCCAGCGTAGCCGACGTTTTCGCTGTGTCGTCAAACAAATCGGCCACCACTCCTCGCACCCACTCGATATCATCGGGATGCACGCCATGAAACGGCGACTTGCCGATCGCGCCCTGCGCCGGAAATCCCAGCAATCCCAGCGTCGAAGGCGAGCAATAGAGGATGGTGCCATCTGCGGCATACAGCGCGACCACGTCGTGCATGTTTTCCGAGATGAAGCGGTACTTCTCTTCGCTTTCCTTGAGACTCAGCTCGACTTCCTTCTGTGCGGTGATATTGCGAAACGCCCCGCGATAGGCATACACATGGCCGGCTGAATCGCGAATTGGCTCGGCGCGCGTTTCTATCCAGGTCACATCGCCCTGCAACGTCACGGTGCGCCGCTGTACCACGTATGGCAGACCACGTTCTACATGGGTGATGTGCGTCTCGATCGACTTCGGTCGATCTTCCGGGTGACAGAATTTAGCCTCCCACTCGCGCATGGTACGAAAAGGAGCGCTGCCGCCATCGCCAAACACCTGGCCGTCGTCGTTGAGTATTTTCACCTCGTCCGTGGCGAGATCCCAATAGAAATGTCCCATCTGCGCGATGCGATGGGCTTCGCTCAACTGCCGCGTACGCTCAATCAAGGCCAGCTCGTGCTCCTTCTCGATAGTCACATCGCGCGTTACGCCAGTACACCCCACGACCACACCGCGCGCATCCTTGACCGGGTGGGCGATTACGTGGATCCAGCGAACCTCACCGCCGGGAAGTGCAACGCGCCGGTGCAGATCGAGCCGCTCACCGCCGCGGATGCGCTGTCCATTCTCGTAGGCTGCGGCCTTCTCGTCAGGATGGCAGTACGTTTCGATCCATTCGTTCATGGTCACCGGCACCGGATCATCGCCGGACAGTCCATAAAATTGGCGATACTCGGCGGAAATATCGAGCACATCGCTGCCAAGATCCCAGTACCAGCTGCCCATGCGGGCGACCTGCTGTGCCTCAACCAGCAACGCCGTCTGCCGCGCCAGCTGCAACATGGTGTGCTTTTGCGCGGTGATATCCATGGTCACGCCGTCATAGGCAAGCAGATTTCCTGCGGCATCGAACTCAGGCTCGGCGATGGTACGAATCCAGACCTCAACACCAGTTGCATCGACAATGCGGCGTTCGCGATCGAACGGTTTGCCGTCAAAACGCGCGTCATACATCGGCCAATAGGCCGCAAGATCGTCCGGGTGGATGAAGCGCTCGGACCATTCGCGGAAGGTAGCGGGATGGTTCGCCTCGGTGGTGCGGTAGATTTCACGCATCCGATCGCTGCTGATGAGCCGGTCGGTGGCAATGTCCCAGCGCCAAGTGCCGAAACCGGCGAGCTTTCTCGCGCGCTCGAGCTCGCCGGTACGCTCGATCAGGCCCTCAATGGCCTCGTGTTCGGCGGTGATGTCCCGCGCAATACCGCGAAAACCGATCACCTTGCCCGAGACATCCTTGCGCGGAATCTTGCGATATTCAATCCATTTTTTCGTGCCGTCATCCAGTGTGACCTGCCTGACGCCGGCCGACTCTATCCCGGCTTCGGCCAGCGCTTCATCCGCTTGCGCGTGGGCGATGCCTGCCGGATCGCGTACGAAACGTTCAATCCACTCCTTGCTGGATCGAGGGCAGCTCTCCTCGGACATCTGGTAAATATCCAGATAGCCCTGGCTTGCGACGAACTTGTAGGGCGCCAGCGTTAGCTCCCAACTGCCGCACTTTGCCAGCTTTTGCGCTTCGATCAACTGTTCGGCAAGGTTCCTGCGGCCGCTCGCTTTTCCCTCGGACAGACCGCGCTGCCGGTAAGTGCGCTGAAGCCGCCAGGCGAAGGCCAGCAGGATGGCTATGAAGGCAACGCACAAAGCCCACCGGTCCTCAAGCCATATCGTTGCAACGACTGCAAACGCCGCTGCTATCGCGGCCAAAATCCATGGCCTCGCGTACGAGGGAGGCAAATGTCTGCCGGGAGTGGGTTGCGCGTCGGACATGGCAAATAATCAGAAACCGGTTAGTCGGCAAGCATCTCGCCAGCCAACCGGCTGTTCATGACATAACCCTATCATTGAAGCGCCACACGTAACCGGCGTCAACCCATGACCACCGAGCTAGTGACGGCTGTCGATCAGGATGACGCGATAGTCGTTGACGTTGGTACGGGTTGGCCCGGTGGTGATGGTGTCACCGAGCGGCGCAAAAAAACCATACGCGTCGTTCGCCAACAACTGTTTTTTCGCTGACAGGCCCATCGCCGCCGCGCGTTGCAGGGACGATGGCGCCAGATAAGCGCCGGCATTGTCTTCGGAACCATCAATGCCGTCCGTATCGGCAGCCAATGCGTGAACATGCTCGCAACCATCAAGCTCGATCGCCAGCGAGAGCAGAAATTCTGTGCAGCGGCCACCCCGTCCCGGCTGTTCAAGGTCGTCGCGGATGGTGACGGTGCATTCGCCACCGGAAATCAGCGCGACAGGCGGCTTCAGCGGATGGTGATACTGGCGAACTTGCCGCACCAGTGCGGCGTAAACCTTGGCCACTTCGCGCGCCTCGCCGGTCACACTATCGCCAAGGATCATTGGCGTGATGCCATGCTGCTGGAAAAATGCGCCCGCCATTGACAGACTGGCATGGGCAGTCGCAATCATGCGGTTGTCGACGCGTGCCAGAACTGCATCACCTGGTTTGATGGTCTCGGCAATTTCCCCACGCGCACCATTGGACAAATGCCGCGCTATTGCCAGGGGCGGTGTCACGCGGTAGGCATTGAGAATGTCGAGCGCATCCTGATAGGTCGAGACATCGGCCACCGTTGGGCCGGATGCAATCGCTGACGGATCATCACCGGCCACGTCGGAAATGATCAGCGATACCACTTTGGCCTTCGTTGCGGCTGCAAGCCGCCCCCCCTGAATCAGCGACAGATGCTTGCGCACCACATTCATTTCCTGAATCGGCGCTCCGCAGGCCAGCAGATCCTTGGTCACAGCCTTCAGATCGGCCATGGTCAAGCCTTCTGCGGGAAGCGACAACAAACTGGAGCCCCCACCGGAAACCAATACCAACAACAGGTCGTCTTCAAACAGCGAGCGCGCCTGCGCAAAAATTTCCTTCGCTGCCTGCTCACCCGCATTGTCGGGAACCGGATGTCCAGCCTCGACCACGCGAATGCGCTTCAGCGCCTCGTCGCCCGTGTAGCCGTGCGCGTAGCGTGTGATAACCACACCATCCAGTGGCGCATCCGCCGGCCACGCCATTTCCACCGCCTTGGCCATGGCGGCTGCGGCCTTTCCCGCGCCCACCACCAGCGTCCTGCCCTTGGGCGGCGACGGTAGATGTTGCGGAACGATAACCCGTGGGTCTGCGGCCGTCAGTGCGGCACGAAAGCTTTCAACCAGCAAATCGCGAGGCGTCATGTCGATCACTTTCCAGTGGCAGCAGTACGTTTTTTGGCGATGCCCAGCATGGGGGCGAGATAACGGCCGGTAAAGCTGCGTGGCGATGCGGCAACTTCCTCCGGCGTGCCCTGCGCGATGATCTCGCCTCCGCCATCTCCGCCCTCAGGCCCCAGATCGACCATCCAGTCCGCAGTCTTGATCACATCCAGATTGTGTTCGATCACCACCACGGTATTGCCGTGGTCACGCAGACGATGCAGCACCTTCAGCAGCAAATCGATATCGTGGAAGTGCAGGCCGGTAGTCGGCTCGTCGAGGATGAACAGCGTGCGACCGGTATCGCGCTTAGACAATTCGAGCGACAACTTCACCCGTTGCGCTTCGCCACCCGAGAGTGTGGTTGCGCTTTGTCCCAGGCGAATGTAGCCCAGGCCGACATCGAGCAACGTGTGCAACTTTCTCGCAACCACCGGTACCGGTTTGAAGAACTCGTAGGCCTGCTCGACCGTCATGTCGAGCACTTCATGAATATTCTTGTGCTTGTAGTGCACTTCCAGCGTTTCGCGGTTGTAACGTTTGCCGTGACAGACATCGCAGGGCACATACACATCCGGCAGGAAGTGCATCTCGACCTTGATCACGCCATCGCCCTGACACGCCTCGCAACGACCGCCCTTAACGTTGAACGAGAAGCGGCCGGGACCGTAGCCGCGCGCGCGCGCTTCCGGCACTGACGCAAACAGATCGCGGATTGGCGTGAACAATCCGGTATAGGTCGCGGGATTAGAACGTGGCGTGCGGCCAATCGGCGACTGGTCGACATTGATCACCTTGTCAAAGTGATCGAGGCCTTCGATGGTTTCAAATGGCGCAGGCTCATCGGTGGAAGCGTAGATGTGATGCGCCACCGCCTTGTACAGCGTGTCGTTGATCAGCGTCGATTTGCCGGAACCCGATACGCCGGTAATGCAAACCAGCGCGCCCACCGGCAGCGTCAGCTTCACATTCTTCAGATTGTTACCGCTGGCACCTTTGATCGTCAGCACTTTGCGCACATCGGTCTTGGTGCGTTTTTTCGGAATCGCGATCTGCTTCTTGCCAGACAGGTATTGACCGGTCAGCGACTGCGAGGCCTTGCGGATTTCTTCCGGCGTTCCCTGTGCGACCACCTGACCACCGTGCTCTCCGGCCCCCGGTCCCATGTCCACAACATAGTCGGCGGCGTTGATGGCGTCTTCGTCGTGTTCGACCACGATAACGGAGTTGCCAAGATCGCGCAGCCGCTTCAAGGTTTCCAGCAGGCGATCGTTGTCTCGCTGATGCAGGCCGATGGAGGGTTCATCCAACACATACATCACGCCGGTCAAACCCGAGCCAATCTGTGATGCCAGACGGATACGTTGCGCTTCGCCACCAGACAAGGTATCGGCCGAGCGCACCAGCGAGAGGTAGTCCAGACCAACATTATTCAGAAACGATAATCGCGCGGAAATTTCCTTCAAGATCTTGTCGGCGATCGCCATTTTCTGCGGCGTCAGCTTGACTGCATCGAACCAGATGCGCGAATCCTTCAGCGGCATGGCGGAGAGCTCATGCAGGTTCTTGTCACCGACCTTGACGTGACGCGCCTCAACACGCAGGCGCGTACCGGCGCAATCCGGACACGCCTTGGTCGAGATGTACTTGGCCAGTTCCTCACGCACCGCCATCGAATCGGTTTCGCGATAGCGGCGTTCCAGATTCGGCACAATCCCCTCGAACACTTCCTCTTTGACGATGCTGCGGCCACGCTCACCGGGGTACTTGAACGCGATCTTGTCCTTGCCCGAGCCGTACAGGATCAGCTGCTGCACTTCCGCCGTAAGTTGTTCGAACGGTTTGTCGAGGTCGAACTCATAGTGCGCGGCCAGGCCCAGCAGCATCTGAAAATAGAACTGATTGCGGCGATCCCAGCCCTTGATCGCACCACCGGCCAGCGACAGTCCTGGATAAGCAGCAATCCGCTTCGGATCGAAGAAGGTAATCTGCCCCAACCCATCGCAGGAAGGGCACGCGCCCATCGGGTTGTTGAACGAGAACAGCCGCGGCTCCATTTCCGACAGCGAGTAATCGCATTGCGGACAGGAGAACTTGGACGAGAACAGCGTCTCGAGATTGGAGTCCATGTTCGCGGCGATGGCCTTGCCGTCGCCGATGCGAAGACAGGTTTCGAACGATTCCGCCAGACGTTGTTTCAGCGCCTGCTGCGAACCAGTACCGGGTTCCGGCGCGACCTTCAATCGATCCACCACCACTTCAATGGTGTGCTTCTTCATCTTGTCGAGCTTCGGGAAAGCGTCGATCTCGATCACTTTGCCGTTAACTCGCAGGCGCACGAAGCCCTGCGAGCGGAATTCCTCCACCAGATCGAGATGTTCACCCTTGCGATTGATCACCGCAGGGGCCAACAGCATCAGCTTCGTACCTTCCGGCCAGCTGATCACCGTATCCACCATCTGCGACACCGTCTGCGCTTCCAGCGGCAGCATATGCGTCGGACAGTAAGGCGTGCCCACACGCGCGAACAGCAGGCGCAGGTAATCGTGAATCTCGGTCACGGTTCCTACGGTCGAACGCGGGTTATGCGACGTTGCTTTTTGTTCGATCGAAATCGCCGGCGACAAACCTTCGATCAGGTCGACATCGGGCTTTTCCATCAGCTGCAGGAACTGCCGCGCATAGGCCGACAGCGATTCGACATACCGGCGCTGGCCTTCTGCGTACAGCGTATCGAACGCCAGCGACGACTTGCCGGAACCGGACAAACCGGTCACGACTACCAACGAATGGCGTGGCAAATCGAGGTTGACGTTCTTGAGATTGTGGGTGCGGGCACCGCGGATCTTGATGGATTCCATGAATCTCTTTTGAGGAAAACGGGCTAAGACATTGATGCGTATGGGAACGAGAATTCCCTCGTTACGCGCACGCTGCCAATGCAATGCAAAACGAATGGCAACCGGAGATTTTACCGCTTTCGCACTTCACACCGCACCTGTTTTTTCGCGCACAATAGCGGTGCGGCGCAATACCGCACTTGGTGGGGGGCGGCATAGCCTCCTCCCCGAATTCAACAGTTTTTTGGGAAGGAAAGTTCATGGCATCAGTCAATAAAGTCATTCTGGTCGGCAACCTCGGACGTGATCCGGAGACGCGCTACATGCCCGACGGCGGCGCGATCACCAATATCTCGATCGCCACCACGTCGACTTGGAAAGACAAGAACGGGGAAAAACAGGAATCCACCGAATGGCATCGCGTGGCGTTCTTCGGCAAACTCGCTGAAATTGCCGGCGAATACCTGAAGAAAGGTTCGCAGGTATATGTTGAGGGCAAACTGCGCACACGCAAGTGGCAGGACAAGGATGGTTCGGACAAATACACCACGGAAGTAATCGCCGACGCGATGCAGATGCTGGGATCGCGGCAAGGCATGGGTGGTGGTGATGGCGGTAGCGACTACGGACGCTCGTCCGGCGGCGGCACTCCATCGCAAGGAGCATCATCGAAACCGGCAGGTGCTGCGAAAGGCGGCGCGGCCAAGTTTGATGACATGGATGACGATATTCCGTTCTGATTCCGGCTTGTCGCATCAAGAAAACGGCCCGCAACTGCGGGCCGTTTTTACTCATGAAACTCCAGTATTGGCGCGGGTTTCCAGCCATTTATGCCCGGAAACCCCCACCAAATGGCGATCTACGTTTTCTTGCTATGAAGCCGCCCCGCGCATCTGCCGTTCAGCGAGTTTCGCCAGCAGCTTGCCGTGAACGCCTCCAAATCCGCCGTTGCTCATCACCAGCACGTGATCGCCCGGCCGGGACATTTCGACGATGGTTTTCACCATCGCATCGAGATCATTGAACACGCCGGTTTTGGTGCCGGCATTTTCTTTGTCCTGCTCGAACACCTTCGCCACGTCCCAGCCGAGATTGTTGGCATAGATGAAGACGACATCGGCGTTGGCCAGTGACGCCGGCAGCGCAGCACTCATCGCGCCCAGCTTCATGGTATTGGTACGCGGTTCCAACACCGCGATCACGCGCGCGTCGTTGCCGACACGTTTGCGCAATCCCGTCACGGTAGTTTGAATCGCGGTCGGGTGATGGGCAAAATCGTCGTACACCGTCACACCACCAATTTCGCCCCGCACCTGCATGCGCCGCGCCACGCCAGTGAAGGTATTGAGCGCTTCGAGTGCAAGCTTCACCGGTACGCCCGCGTGCCTTGCAGCGGCAATGGCAGCAAGTGCATTCATGGTGTTGTGTGTGCCCATCTGGCTCCAGTCGACCATGCCGCGATCCTCACCGCTCAGCAGCACGTGAAACTGGCTGTCCTGCTCGCCGCGGCGAAAGTCCCATTGCAAACCGGGGCCGAATTCCTCGATCGGCGTCCAGGCACCGCGCACCAGTGCGCGCTTCACATGCTCGTCGCGGCCATTGACCACCAGCAAACCATTCGATGGCACCGTGCGCACCAGATGATGGAACTGCGTTTCAATCGCCTCCACATTGGCGAAAATATCGGCGTGATCGTATTCGAGATTGTTCAGCACCGCCGTACGTGGCCGGTAGTGAACAAATTTGCTGCGCTTGTCGAAGAAGGCGGTGTCGTACTCGTCGGCCTCGATGACGAAGAATGGCGAATCGCCCTGTGGCGCACGCGCGGAGATGCCGAAATTGGCCGGCACACCGCCGATCAGAAATCCCGGCGCAACACCCGCGTAATCCAGTATCCACGCCAGCATCGCCGAGGTGCTGGTCTTGCCATGGGTACCGGCTACTGCCAGCACCCATTTGCCGGCCAACAGGTTTTCGCCCAACCATTGCGGTCCGGAAACATAGGGCAGCCCGCGATCAAGAATTGCCTCGATCACCGGCATGCCGCGCGTCATCACATTGCCGACCACATACAGGTCGGCCTTGAATTCGCTGAGCTGCTCGGCATCCATGCCCTGATGCAGCGAAATGCCGGCGGCCTCAAGCTGCGTGGACATCGGCGGATAAACGTTTTCATCGCAGCCGGTGACGGTGTGCCCCGCTTCGCGCGCGAGCACGGCAATGCCGCCCATGAAAGTGCCGCAGATGCCGAGAATATGAATGTGCATTATTGAGTTTCTAATCCGGGCAGCGCGATGAATTCACGCTGCCTCAACGGGCCGCAACTATACCTCAGCCCTTGAAGATGAAATACACCGCGCCCATCAGGCACAGACCCGCCCATAGGTAGTTCCAGCGCAGGGGCTCATTCATGTAGAAGATGGCGAACGGCACAAATACGGAAAGCGTGATCACTTCCTGCAGGATTTTGAGTTGCGCCAGATTCATTTGCGTATACCCAATTCGATTGGCCGGCACCTGCAGCAGGTACTCGAACAGCGCGATGCCCCAGCTCACCATCGCGGCGATGAACCAGTGTTTGCCGGACAGATTCTTCAGATGCGCGTACCAGGCAAACGTCATGAACACGTTTGATGCGATCAGCATCAAGGTTGCCGTGACGACGGGCGAGCCGCCGAACAGATTATTCATGGCCCGCTTTCACAATGCAGCATCGAGAAACCATATTTTCCATGGGGAAATTTTATCATTGCTCATGTGAGAACTTGTCACAAGAGCGCATGTCGATTACGAGTAAACTGAACGCCCTTGAAACGACAAATGGCGCACGCATCTATCGTTTGCGTTTGTTCCCGCCTTTGTTCTTTTACAGCCAGACCCACCAGAAGACGGATAACCATGGTCCCACATCTCACCACCTCATTGACCGGCCCGTTGCTGGATCTGGAAAAGAAAATTCTCGGCAGCATGCCGGCCATCGAACGCTGGTTCCGAGGCCAGTGGATCGAGAAGACACTCCCCTTCTATTCCTCGGTCGATCTGCGCAATTCCGGATTCAAGCTGGCACCGGTGGATACCAATTTGTTTCCCGGCGGCTTCAACAATTTGAATCCGGAGTTCCTGCCGCTGTGCGTTTATGCGGCGATGTCGGCAGTGCAAAAAATCTGCCCCGACAAGCAGCGCTTCCTGCTGATTCCCGAGAACCACACGCGCAATCTTTTCTATCTCACCAACGTCGCGGCGATACAAAAAATTCTCACGCGTGCGAGACTGGACGTGCGCGTCGGCTCGTTGTTGCCCGATATCACGGCGCCTACGCCGCTGTCTTTGCCCGATGGCAGCACGCTGGTACTGGAGCCAATCAAACGCGTTGGCAATCGCCTGATGCTGGATGGTTTCGACCCCTGCGCCATCCTGCTTAACAACGACCTTTCCGCCGGCGTGCCGGACATCCTCAAGAATTTGCAGCAGCCGGTGGTGCCGCCGCTCTATGCCGGTTGGACCACGCGCCGCAAGACACTGCACTTCCACGCCTACGATCGCGTGGCGGAAGATTTCGCCAAGATCATCGGCATCGATCCGTGGTTCATCAACCCGGTCTTCAGCCAATGCGGCAAGGTCAACTTCGGTGCCAACGAGGGGGAAGAATGCCTGGCCGCCAATGTCGATGCCGTGCTGAAGGAAACGCAGGCCAAGTACGACGAATACGGCATCAAGGAAAAGCCGTTCGTCATCGTCAAAGCCGATGCCGGCACCTACGGCATGGGCATCCTCACCGCGCGTTCGCCGGACGATGTGCGCGGCCTGAACCGCAAGGAACGCAACAAGATGGCGGTGGTGAAAGAAGGCCTCGAGGTTTCCGAAGTCATCGTGCAGGAAGGCGTGCACACCTTCGAAAGCGTCAATGGCGCCGTGGCCGAGCCGGTGGTGTACATGATCGACCAGTTCGTGGTCGGTGGCTTCTATCGCGTCAATACCGATCGCGGCGTCGATGAAAATCTCAACTCGCGCGGCATGAGCTTTGTTCCGCTTGGGTTCGAGACCGATTGCCACACCCCCGATTGCGCCGGCATGCCGGATGCGCCGCCCAATCGCTTCTATACCTATGGCGTGGTGGCACGCTTGGCCATGCTGGCCGCTGCCAAGGAGCTGGAGCAGCTTTCGCAGACCGTGGATGTTGACGCCATTCCAGCGCCTCAACCGGCCACACCACCGACGATGATCAAACCCCTCGCCACCGCAGCGGCGGGCTGACATGCGCATCGCCTTCATCGTCGATCCGCTGCATAAACTCAAGGCCTACAAGGATTCATCCGTCTTCATGATGCGCGAGGCCGCCAAACGCGGTCACGAAGTGTGGGCATTTGAGGCGCGGGAGATGTTTTCCGCTGGCGTGGTATCGGCCAACGCGCATCGCCTCAGCGTATCGGATGACAACGATGCCTGGTATCGCGAGGAGTCTTCCACCACACAGCCGCTTACTTTTTTCGATGCGGTGTTGATGCGCAAGGACCCGCCGTTCAATCAGGAATATCTGTATTCGACATTGCTGCTGAGCCTCGCAGAGCAACAAGGTGCCCGCATCGTCAATCGCGCCGGCGCGCTGCGCGACTACAACGAAAAACTGGCGATCCTGAAATTTGCGCAGTTCACCTCGCCGACCATGGTGACCAGCAACATGGCGCGCGTTCACGCCTTCATCGACGAACATCAGGATGTGATCGTCAAGAAACTCGACGGCATGGGCGGCACCTCGATTTTCCGCGTGCGCGCCGATGACCCGAATCGCAACGCCATCGTCGAAGTGCAGACCATCGACGGCACCGAAACCATCATGGCGCAGCGCTACATTCCCGACATCGTCAAAGGCGACAAGCGCGTGCTGGTGATCGACGGCAAGGTGGTGCCGTTCTGCCTCGCCCGCATCCCGAAAGCGGGTGAGACGCGCGGCAACCTCGCCGCCGGCGGCCGCGGCGTGGCGCAACCGATTTCCGCACGCGATCGCGAAATCGCCGAAGCACTCGGTCCGCAACTGAAAGCCGATGGCCTCACTATCGTCGGGCTCGACATCATCGGCGACTGTTTGACTGAAGTGAATGTCACCTCACCGACGTGCTTTGTCGAGATATTCGAGCAAGCGGGGTTTAATGCTGCGGGGTTGGTGATTGATGCTCTGCAGAAGCAGTAGCGCTTGTAAGACCCTTCTTTTTCCTAGCAATGCACCCCAAGAACGAACATCCAAATCACCGTGCTGCTCAAAGGGCGCTGGTTGCCGGTGAACTAGGCCGATCAAGAACGCTCTTCGCCACGTGCATCGCGGACGCGGAGAAGCAAGGCGACCACTCTTGGCTGACTTATTACTTGCAAGAATTGGCCGCGTTAGAAGCGGAGGCCGGCAACAAAGAAAAGTTTGAACAATTACATCAAAGAGCCATTGAGATTTACCCGAATGCGCCGTTGCTAAGGTTGTTTTATGCGAGAGACACCTGGACAATATTGAGGGATCGAGATGCCTGCTTGACTCGTATTTCTGAACTTGAGGAGCTACTCGCGTCTGACAGATGGGATCGAAGTCAAGACCTCGCGCCGCTAGCCTATAGGCAAAAAATAGAAACGTTGCAAGCATGGACTAGAGGCGAAGAAGGTGGGCCCTTGTGGCCGTAGATCGCCATTTCGCGCGCCTCTCCGAGCAAAAATGCCCGGAAAGCCTCGCCAGTGCTAGAGTTTGCTACCCGAGTTTACGTCCGGAAATCATCCAGCTCCGCTGGTGATTTCTACTAGCCAGTCTCGCCAAAAGTAGGTTTTTACTTTTGGCGATTACGATATTGTCACGCGATCAAAATCCACCCCACGCTCAACAAACTCCACCAGCTTCACCATCTTCGGGCTGCCGTGCGCTGGCAGGAAAATATCGATGCCGCGGCCTTTCTGCGCGAACGATGCGGGCACCACCAGCGTTTCCGGAATCTTCAACGCCTCCATCGCCGGCAGGCGGAAGCCCTGAACATAAGCGCCACCAGCGCGATTGCGATTGTCGGCCGATCGCACCGCGGTCGCTTCCGGCTTTCCCGGCAGCATCGCCAGCGTGGTGTAAATCATGCCGTCGAGCTCTTCGGACAGTTCGCGCACCACGCCGAGATAGAACGCATCCTGCTTGCCGATTTTTAGCCCGATCAGTTTGCCGATAGCGACACCATGCGAGGAATTCGGTGGACGCAGCAGGCGCAGATAGCCGCGACTCTCGTCGATGATGCCCCACTTTTCCGTACCGTAATTAAATTCGGCATAGCGGGCACGCACCGTGGCTTCGGACACTTTGCCGAACATGGTGATGTCGTTCATTTCCTGGCGCGTCAGCTCGCGCTTCACATCCGGTTGCTCGAACAGATCACCCGACATGAAGAAATGCGTTTCGGAAATGCCGAAGGTGAGCTGCACTTCTTTCTCATCCGGGATGGTCGCGGGAGGGCGACCAGATACGCCTTCGCACCACAGGCGGTGCAGGCGAACCAGTTGTTCGCGCGCGTCGGCAGGACTCCATTCAGCAGGGAGATCCATTGTGGACGGATCTTCGCCGTCACCGAGCTTCTTGATGCGACGGCGCAGCGAGCGCGACAGTTCTTCCAGTTGCAGCATGCGTACATGCTCTGCGGCATCGACATTAACGCGGAATGCGCAACCGGCATTCGACAGCAGATCGACCGCGCAGACCAAACCGTGTGGATTCGGCGCGGCATCGGTGCCAATGGTGACTTTGTGGCCGAAGCGCTTCAGCACCGCGTCGACAAAATCGATTTGCCGCGGCGTGAGCTCGTAGATATTGGCCGACTGGCCCAGCAGCACGGCGGTAAATGCTTGCAGCACGGTGGAATAGCCATCGAGCGAGCCGATGGAGTCTTTCACCTTGCGTGTGGCGAGGCCACGCGACTCGGCCTCCATCCACTGCAGGTGCAGGCGCATCCACAGCGCCGGATCGAAACGGCGATAGATGAATCCTGCGATCAGCATCTGCAAACCGATGTAGCGCATGATGCGCTGGACGATGAGCGCACCATGGGACGCGAGCGGACTGTCTTCGCCGGCCGCATCGGTCCAGCAGCGGCGGTAGCCCGATTCCATTTCCGTGAGCAATGTGCGAGAGACCATCCAGGCGGCGTTATCGCCATGCGAAAGCGGAATGGTCTTGCCCGCATAGCGCGCGCGTTGCTCGGACAGCAGGAAGGCGACCTTGTCGCGCAACAGCTCCATGCAGGTCAGCCGTTCCAGCGGCACAAAATCCGGGCTGCGATTAAGAATCCTCAACGCATCGAGAATATTCTGTTGCGCTTGGGCGATATTGGTCAGCGGAATGGACTTTAACCATTCCTTGCAACTGCGGGCATCGGTAAAGAACAGCGAGCCCGGCTTCGAATTGGGCGAGGTTTGAATCGCCATCTACATCTCCTGATATCCCCCGACGGCGGCCATCATTGACCGTCCGGCGCAACGTTGAAAACGAACATTGCCGCAAGCGGCAATGACTGGTTCATTCGAGTGCGCGAATAACCGCCTGTTCCCAGGATGCACCATCAGCGGGACGACGATCTTTTATGACAGCTAGTTTATCAAGGCTGGCGGAAGACAGCGTGACCGCCCAAATCGGCTTCGGGAAGGCCGGATCGTCGGCAAATCGCGGAATCACATGCCAGTGCAGGTGCGGGGTGAGATTGCCCAGACTGGCGATATTCATCTTGTGCGGATTGAGACTTCCTCGCAACGCCGCCTCCACGCGAAATACCGCTTCCATGAATTCCTGTCGGTCAGCCGCGGATAAGTCGGTCAGCTCGCGCACATGCTCGTTCCAGACCACGCGGCAGAATCCCGGAAACGATTCGCCCTCAAGTCCTTCGACCGCAACCACCCGCCACTTGTCGGAACGAAACAACAGGCGACCGCCGTCGCCCTGACAAAGTTCGCACTTGCTTTCTGTCGTCATTCCGATGCACTCAATATGGCTGCCGCGTAATCTGCTTGGTCTGGGAGGTCCCGGCGAAGGGTCCTGACGTGAACGTATACGTCATCGTCGCATTGTTCGCATCCTGGAAGGCAAACGAGACCGTACCGACCTGGCTGGGTGAGAACAGCGCCGGGTTGTAGGTCGTTCCCAGCCACGGTGAGCTGGTGACCGCTGCTAATCCTCCGGAGTAGGTATTGCCGTTCCAGCTACCCCCCGGCATGGTGTACCAGGTGGCATTGCCGGCCTGGTCATAGGTGTACCAGGCCGCAAACAGGGTGCGGTATTGCTGGGTAATCGATACTCCCCAGCCGTTCTGGCTGTCTCCCGCCCACCACATATCACCAACCTGTAACCCCGGGGTGTTGTCGACCGGACCGAACGTTTGGCGCTGGATGGTCTTTTGGCCGGGAATACCGTTAATCACGTATTGCAGGTTGGCGGTATTGGCGCTGGTGTAGTTGAGGCTGATGGTACCGACGGCGCCGCCGGGAACAAACTGGGCGGCGTTGTAGTTGTTCAGGGGTGAGGACGTCGGTTTGGCCAGCTGGCCGTTGCAGGTGGTGAAGTCGGCATTCCAGGTGCAGCCGGGCATGGCGTACCAGATGGGTTTGCCGGTGGCGTCGTAGACAAACAGGACATTGAACTGGACGTTGCCGTGTTGCTGTACGGTCATGCCCCAGCCGTTCTCGCTGTTGCCAGCCCACCAGAGGTCGCTGTAGTTAAGCGGCCCGCCGCCGGCCACTGTGGCGCGGAACATGCCGCGGCCATAGGTGGCGGCAATCAGCGTTGACGGGTCATACCAGAACAGTTCGCGCACACGAACGCCGTTTGGTCCATCGTTGGATGCGCTCCAGGTCTGGCCGCCGTTCTCACTGGTGTAAACGCCATTCGCCGCAGCCGCATAAAGCCAGTTGGCTTGCGAGGGGTGACGCTTGATGTCGTGCATCGTCACGTTCGGCAGATTGTTATGAATGTTGGTCCAGGTCGAACCACCGTCGGTCGTGGTCCAGATACGCGCCGACGAAAATCCCGAATACGCTACCCAGACGCGATTCGGGTTGTCCGGATCCACCGTCACGCGATTCACCGTCGCCGCTGGCAGGCCACTGCCGGTGATCTGCGTCCACGTCGGCACGGCGGAGAGTCCATTGGTTGTCTTGTAAAGCCCGCCGCCGTTGTGCCCGGTCCAGATCACGTTCGAATCGCGGGCGTGCACGACAATCGCGCTGATAAAGCGGCCGTCGGCCTTGGTACCGGTCGGCGGCTTGATGGCGGTCCACGACGGTACTGCATCCTTCACGTTGTTGCTGGCCCAGAGGGAATTGGCGCCGACCAGCATGCGATTGCGATTGTTCGGGTCGATGATGAACGGCGAGATGAAGTTGGTTTCTTCAGTCGCATTGGCGCCGCAGTAAATGGTGGAACCGTCGTTCTGCAGCGCCTCGGTGATGCCGCTGCAAATGTACTGCCGCGAACCGGCACCGACCTTGCGATGCACGGAAGCGTAAACGTATTCGCCATAGATCGTGCTGTCATCCAGCGGATCGACCGCCGCGAAGCCACCATCACCGCCGGCAGTACGCGCCCAGGTCAATCCCTGGGTCAGTTCCAGGGCGCCATTGTCCTGCGTGCCGCCGATGATGCGGCCACCGGCGGCGCGCGCGCCGGCACCTCCGTAAAACTGAGTCACGTTAAGACCGTTGTTCAGGTTTTGCCATGAACCATTGTTCGGGTCTGCGCTGACGGCAAGAATGTTATTGGCGCGATACAGTCCACCATCGTTGCCGAAATATACGACCGGGTTGCCGGCGCTGAAATTCGGCACCGAGACGATCTGGTGATGGTCCGCGTGGGGTTGCCGCGCGCCGGGTGTACCGAAGCGCCAGTCGCTGACCTTGGTGAAGTTGAGACCGCCGTCCAGTGACTGATACAGGTCGAGCCCGCCGGTAACGATATGGTTCTCATTGGTCGGATCGACCCAGATGGTGTTGTCGTAGTCGCCCTGCTCATTGAGATGCTTGGGTGCGGAGAGGAAAGTCCAGGTCACGCCGGCGTCATCGCTCTTCCAGACTTCGCCGCGCGCACCGGAGGTATCGGTCACGTTGTCGAGCGAAATATAGACCAGGTTCGGCCGTGAGCGCGCCCAGGCAATTTCGGCTCGCGCCGAACCCGACCGCCCCTTCAATTGCATCAGCAGTGGTGCGGTTTGCGTCCAGGTCGCACCGGCGTCGCGGGAGTAGTACAGATGGCCATTGGCGGTACCGGCAAGCACATTGTTCGAATTGTTCGGATCGAACTGCAAATCCATCGGCGTCGGCGGATTCGCGTTGCCATAGCTGGTATTGCTACCGGCCACAACCGTGCCTGCGGGCAACAGGGTGCGTGTCCACGATGCCCCTCCATCGATCGAGCGCATGATGGCGCCCTGCAGCCTGGACGAGCTGCGCGCGGTCGCCGCCAGCACCAGGTTCGGATTGGCCGGACTAACCACAATGCGGTTGATCGCCCCCCACTCATTGCCCAGCGAGTTGACGGCGGTATCGGTGCTGGTACTGTTGAGGAACGTCCAGTTGATCCCGCCATTGGTGCTCTTGAAAACGCCCATGCCGGCAAAGCCGGCGAAGTTCTCGCCCGTCCCGGCATAGAGAACGTCCGGATTCTGCGGCGTCATGGCCAATGAACCAATCGCGAGATTGGCCAACGAATCGGTTAGCGGCCGGAACGACTGGCCGGCGTTTTCGGTCAACCACACGCCACCCGTCGCGGCGCCGATGTACACGCGATTGGCGTTGCGCGGATCGATAACAATGGCGCGCAGGCGGCCGCCGATATTGTCGGGACCGATCTCGGTCCACTGCGCAGTGCTGAGGCCGGCGCCACGGGAAATGCTGGGTTCGCCACGGCCTCCGCGTTGCGCCACATTGCTCAGCAAGGCACGCTGCGCTTCGGCCGCGAGATACTGCGTCGATGTCGGCAGATTGCCGAACTCATCCTTGTCCCAGGTGCGGACCCAGTCGGGCGAGGCCATCTTGAGCTTCTTGTTTTCCGGCACACGCGCCTTGTTGCGTTCGGCCAGCATGACTTTGGCCGCATCTTCCCGCTCCATGGCACAGACCTGCTCATTGCTTTTGCCGGTCGCTTTTTTCAGTCTTGCGAAAACCACTTCGTCGTGCCCGATGCGTCGCGCAGCATCAATTTCGGTCAGTGCGTCCAGGCCGGCGCACGACTTGCCGCCCGCGCTGGCGCCGGCAGTTACGTTGGGAGGGGAAACGTGCACACAACCGGAGGCGGCGGCGAGCAGGGCCAATGGAAGAAGTCTGGTGCGAGCGGTGAATGATTTCATGGCACTCGTTCAAAAGGTGAGGATGCGATTCTAGCGCCGGACGAGGGTTCGCCCATCAACGAACGCTAATATTCCGGGCAGAGGCAACTGACGTCAGCCGTCAAAGCAAGACCCGCTCAATGCCGCCGTGATTGGCGCGATCCACGTACTCGGCCATCCAGTTGTCGCCCAATACGTGTTTGGCGATCTCAACCACGATGTAATCGGCGGTGGTACCGCTATCGTTGTTGAATCGCGATAGGCCCTGCATGCATGAGGGGCAGGACGTGAGCACCTTGATATCGCCCTTGAAACCATCGGCTCGCAGCTTGCCGGCGCCCTTTTCCATTTCTTCTTCCTTGCGGAAGCGAACCTGGGTAGAGACATCAGGGCGTGTCACTGCCAGCGTGCCGGACTCACCACAGCAACGCTCGTTCTGCTCGATTTTTGAACCCATTAGTTGATTCACCACTTTGAGCGGCTGATAAGTCTTCATCGGCGAATGACAGGGGTCGTGATACATATATCGCGTCCCTGTCACACCCTCCAGCTTCACGCCTTTTTCCAGCAGATACTCGTGAATGTCCAGCAGGCGGCAACCGGGGAAAATCTTTTCGAATTCGTATTTCTGCAGCTGATCCATGCAGGTGCCGCAGGACACAATCACGGTTTTGATGTCGAGGTAATTGAGCGTATTAGCCACACGGTGAAACAGCACGCGATTGTCGATGGTGATCTGCTGACCCTTGTCGGCATTGCCGGACGCCGTCTGCGGATAGCCGCAGCAGAGGTAGCCGGGCGGCAACACGGTTTGTACGCCGACGTGATACAGCATCGCCTGCGTCGCCAATCCGACCTGTCCAAACAAACGCTCCGATCCGCAACCGGGGAAATAGAAGACGGCCTCGGCATCTGCGGCCTTGGTGGCATCGCGAATAATCGGAACAATGGTGTTGTCTTCGATATCAAGCAGCGCACGCGCCGTTTTCTTCGGTAACCCACCGGGCATCGGCTTGTTGATGAAGTGAATCACCTGTGCCTTGACGGTCGGTTTGCCCACCGTCGCGGGGGGGCGTTTGGTCTGTTGCTGCGGCAGCAAGAATTTCCGCGCGAAACTGTGAGCGAAACGCTGCGCCTTGTAACCCCAGTCAATCATCAACGTCTTGGTTAGCTTGATTGTCGTAGGGTCGGTGGCGTTCAGATAGAACATCGACGCGGCCGTGCCAGGATTAAATTTCTTCTTGCCTTCGCGCCGCAGCAGATTGCGCATCGCCATCGACACGTCCCCAAAATCGATATCGACCGGGCAGGGGTTTTCGCACTTGTGACAAACGGTACAGTGATCCGCCACATCGGAGAACTCATCAAAATGTCGCAATGACACACCACGCCGCGTCTGCTCCTCGTACAGGAACGCTTCGATCAGCAGTGATGTCGCCAGAATCTTGTTGCGCGGCGAATAAAGCAGGTTGGCACGGGGCACATGGGTAGCGCACACGGGTTTGCATTTGCCGCAGCGCAGGCAATCCTTGATCGAATCCGAGATCGCGCCAATGTCGGATTGCTCCAGGATCAGCGACTCTGCCCCCAGCAGGCCAAAGCTCGGCGTGTAAGCGCGGGCCAGATCGCCTCCCGGCAACAACTTGCCGGCGTTGAAGCGGCCCTGTGGATCGACTTTGTTCTTGTAGTCCGCGAAAGGCTTCACCTCTTCCGGCGTGAGGAACTCGAACTTGGTGATACCGATGCCGTGTTCGCCGGAAATGACGCCGTTGAGGCTACGGGCAAATGCCATGATACGTGCCACCGCCGCATTGGCTTCCTGCAGCATCGGGTAGTCGTCGGAATTGACAGGAATATTGGTATGCACATTGCCGTCGCCGGCGTGCATGTGCAGGGCGACGAACACGCGGCTGTGCAACACCTGCTTGTGCACCTGGTCCAGCTTTTCCAGCAAATGCACGAACACGCGGCCGGAGAAAATTTCATGCAGCGGCTGGCGCAGCTCTTTCTTCCACGACGCGCGAACCTTGTAGCTTTGCAACTCGGCGAAATGCGTGTCGAGATTGTCGAGATAATCGCGCCAGGTCGCCGCCACTGATTTCACCAGCTCCAGCGCATCCTGCCGGCGTGTGCCGATCAATTCTTCAGCGGAAATTTTCTCGTCATCTTCATCCAGCGGCAACGGCCCGGACAAAAACGTCGTTAACGCATCTGTGAGTTTCAGCTTGTTGCGCAATGACAGTTCAATATTGATGCGCTCTATACCTTCAGAGTAATCACCCAAGCGATCCAGCGGGATGACTACGTCTTCATTGATCTTGAACGCGTTGGTGTGTTTGGCGATCGCCGCTGTGCGCGCACGATCCAGCCAGAATTTCTTGCGCGCATCGGGTGTGACGGCAATGAAGCCCTCGCCGTGACGACCGTTGGCCAGACGCACCACCGCGCTGGCCGCTTCCATCGCCGCATTTTCATCATCGGAAACAATGTCGCCGACCAGCACCATCTTCGGCCGCTGACTGCGGCGCGATTTAGTCGCGTAGCCGACCGCTTTTAAATAGCGCTCATCAAGATGCTCAAGTCCTGCAAGGATCGCCGTACCGTGGCGATCCATATAGTCCTTGATCTCGACGATCGAAGGGACAGCTTCCTTCACCGAGCCGAAGAATTCGAGGCACACGGTGCGCACATGCTTCGGCATGCGGTGCAGGATGAAGCGTGCCGAGGTGATGATGCCGTCGCAACCTTCCTTCTGGATACCCGGCAGACCGGCCAGGAATTTATCCGTGACGTCCTTGCCAAGACCGGTCTTGCGAAACGTGGCGCCTGGAATCGCCAGCGTTTCTTCGTTCAGCAGCTTCTTGCCATTCTCGTCAAAGGTCCGGATGCGGAACGTCGCCATTTCGGCATCGTGAATCTTGCCGAGGTTGTGATCGAGCCGTTCGATCTCCATCCACTGCGCATTCGGCGTCACCATGCGCCACGAGGCGAGATTGTCCAGCGCGGTGCCCCACAGCACGGCTTTCTTGCCACCTGCGTTCATCGCCACGTTGCCGCCGATGCAGGACGCTTCCGCGCTGGTCGGATCGCAGGCCCAAACAAGCCCCGCGAATTCGGCGGCTTCCATCGCACGCTTGGTGACCACGCCGGCTTCGCAGCGAATGGTTGCGACCGGCTCCGCTATGCCGGGCAATTCAATTCGCTCTACCGCACCGAGCGCATCAAGCTTTTCGGTATTGATCACCGCTGAGCGCTTGGAGAGAGGTATCGCGCCGCCCGTGTAACCGGTGCCGCCGCCGCGCGGAATGATGGTGAGTTCCAGCTCGATCAGCGCTTTGACGATGGGTGCGACTTCGTCTTCGCTGTCCGGATTGACGATAACGAAGGGATACTCGACCCGCCAGTCCGTGGCATCGGTGACGTGGGAGACGCGCGCCAAGCCGTCGAAGGCAATGTTGTCGCGCCGCGTTACCTTGGCAAGACGGCGCTCGACCTTCTTGCGTAAATCCCACGTATCGGAAAACTCTTTTTCGAACACATCGACGGCACGATGCGCGCGTTTCAGCAGCTCCTGCACCTTGGCGGAGCGTGAGGCCAGCTCATTTTGCGTTGCATCGGCCGATTGCTGATCAACCAGCCGGCGCTTCTCAATTTCGCGCAGGCGATGCCGCATCGCTTCCGTCAGCGCATAGCGGCGCTTGGGATTGTCGAGCATGTCGTCCTGCAGGTAGGGGTTGCGCTCCACCACCCAGATATCACCCAGTACTTCGTAAAGCATGCGCGCACTGCGACCGGTCTTTCGCTCGCCGCGCAGCTCCAGCAGCATGTCCCAGGCATCGGTGCCTAGCAGGCGGATGACGATTTCACGGTCGGAGAACGAGGTGTAGTTGTAGGGAATCTCGCGCAGGCGGGGCGCATCGCCGCCTTCCGCGTTATCGGATGCATTGCCCGTAGCAAATGGCAGCACCTCGCCTTTTTTGCGCGGCGGCTTACCGGGGCTGGTCGGGAGATAGGCGGGATTGAGTGCCATGGCGATGCTTGAGATGGATGCAACTTCGACAATCGAGGGCTTGGCTTGATTCTACCGCAGCGCACAAAAACTTGACCGGAATCAAGCTTCGGAGTCTGTCGCCAAGGAGCGCATGCTAGAATTTTCATCGTTCTCACTCGACAAATCGCTAAAACTCCAGATTTAGCGGGCGTCTCAGGGCAGAAATGGCCTGGAAACCGCACCGATGCTAGGGTTTCAATTCATAGACTATGTCAGCACCCTCCCTGATTCGAGTCGCCTCCCGCGAAAGCCGCCTTGCCATGGTGCAAAGCGAATGGACGGCCGCGCAATTGAAAGCGCTGTATCCCGGCACAAAGGTCGAAATCATCGGCATGACCACCAAGGGCGACCAGATTCTCGACAAATCGCTGTCGCAGATCGGCGGCAAGGGACTGTTCATCAAGGAACTCGAAGTCGCACTGGAAGAAAACCGCGCCGATATCGCCGTGCACTCGATGAAGGATGTACCGATGACCTTGCCGGATGGCTTTTCCGCCATCATCGTCGGTGAGCGTGAAGACGTGCACGATGCCTTCGTTTCCAATCGCTTTAACAATATCGACGAATTGCCGCAGGGCGCCATCGTCGGCACATCAAGTCTCAGGCGCGAAAGCCAGCTGCGCCACCGCCGGCCGGACCTGAAAATCGTCGCGCTGCGCGGCAATGTCAACACGCGCCTCGCCAAGCTCGACGACGGGCAGTACGACGCGATCATCCTTGCAGCCGCCGGGTTGAAACGCCTGGGCTTCGAGCAGCGCATTCGTGCCCAGCTTGATCGCCAGCACTTCCTGCCCGCGATTGCGCAGGGTGCGCTCGGCATCGAGTATCAAAGCCATCGTGCCGATGTCGCGGCATGGCTTGCACCATTCGCCAGTGCCGAGACCACCGCCATCGTCGGCGCCGAGCGCGCACTGGGACGTGCCCTCACCGCCAGCTGCGACGTTCCTCTGGGTGGCCACGCGACATTGCGCGACGGCGTGCTGGAGCTGGATGCCTTTATCGCCATGCCCGATGGCACCCGGATGATCCGCGACCGCATTAGTGGCGCACCAGACGCGGCCGAACAATTGGGTCAAGCGCTGGCAGCAAAGCTGCTGGCCGCCGGCGGCGATCGTATTCTCGCCAGCCTGTCGCGGCATGCCTGACGCCAAACCGCTGTCGGGGCTGACTGTCGTCATTACCCGACCGAAGGCGCAAGCTGAACCACTGGGGCGCGCGCTGCGCGATTCCGGCGCTGCTGTGGTCGAGTGCCCGGTGCTGGAAATCGCACCGCTGGCGGCATCGATTGCGCCGGAACAGCTGATGCGCGCCTCCGCCATCATCTTTGTCAGCATCAACGCCGTCGAACACGGCTTGCCGGTACTGCGTGATGCGGGCTCCATTCAGGCAGGAACGTTTGTGATGGCCATTGGCAACGCCACAGCTGCGGCCTTGCGCAATGCCGCGATCGAGCGTGTTGTGTCACCGCAACAAAGCATCGATAGTGAAGGCCTTTTGGCGCTGCCGCAATTGCAGCAGGTGCGGGGCCAAACTATCATCCTGATACGCGGACAAAGCCCGACAGGTGGACGAACCCTGATCGAGCAAACGCTGACCGATCGCGGAGCGATAGTGACAGTTTTGGAGTGCTATGAAAGACGTGGCCTGCAGCCAACACCGGCGCAGCGTGAAGCGCTGAGAACCGAGTTGGCGCAGGCAGGTCAATGCGCAGTGATGGCATTGAGCGTGGAAACGCTGGACAGCCTGCTGGACTCTGTTGGCGATCAACACGCGTTGAAGCGTGTTCCCCTGCTGGTGCCACATCCCCGCGTTGGCTCGGCAGCCGCAGATCGAGGCTTCACCCGCGTATTCGAAGTACCGATGTCGGCGCCGGAGCTGATTCCAGCGTTGGCTGCATTGAAGCCGCAACTGTTGCGGCACTGATCAGGAAATCATGGACGAGTTCACCCCGGATTCTACGAGCCGCAAAACGAACAGCGCACTCTCATTCGGCGCGCCGCTGATGGCGCTGATAGTCGCGGTGCTCGCGCTGGTGCTGGCAGTGTGGGGCCTGCTGGAAGCGCGCGACACCGAGCAGAGCCTCACGCAAAGTCTTGGCGTCAAGCTGGCGGAGCAATCGACCGCACAGAAAAGCACGACGACACAGGTGGACCTGCTGACGAAGGATCTGCGCGATTCGCAGAACCGCGTTGCGCAACTGGAGGGCAAGCTGGCTGAATTCCAGGGCCAGCGTGTGGCGATGGAAGAGATGTATCGCGAACTGGCGCGAGCGCCGGACGAATGGCTGTTGGCGGAAATCGACCAAACGCTGAATATCGCCAGCCGCGAATTGACGCTGGCCGGCAATGTGCGCGCCGCGCTGGCCGCTCTTCAGACTGCGGACCAGCGCCTCTCGCGCGCCGACAAATTGCAGGTGGTGCAACTGCGCCGCGCCATCACTCAGGATATGGAGCGCTTGAAAGCTCTGCCGCTGGTAGATACGCAGGGCATCAGCGTGAAGCTGGACAATTTGATGAGTCTGGCGCCGACCCTGCCGCTGGCGGTACCGGACACGATTGCTCCCAGTCAACGCGAAGTGAAGGCCACCGATGCCAATGACAACTTTGCCGTACGCT
>JAEUNB010000239.1 GCA_016790625.1 Betaproteobacteria bacterium
GATCGGCAAAATCACGTCAGCATAGTCGGGGGCGTCACCTTTGAAAGCTGTCATCGCTACAACAAAGTCCGCTGCATCCAGCGCCGCCATGGTCGCGACCGGATCGTAACAATCGAGCTGCGGTTCCACGCCCATCAACACATAGGCTTTGCGAGGCTGGCACACCATACCCTGCGCGCACAGGCCTTGTTTGCCTGGCTCGGCACCGACCGCTGCCGCACCCACGCTGTTGGCCGACTCAGACAGCAACCCAAAGGTACCGCCAGACAGACGTGCGATTTCCTGCCCCAGCACATGCAACAAGGTGTATTGCGGATGATGTCGTGCGACGTTACCCAGCCACACCGCGATTTTTTCTTTATCCGAGAGACTCTGCGCAATCGCTTTAGCCGCCGCGGAAATGCTGATGCTGGAAAGCGCATTCGAGACTTCACCCGGCAGCGAACCCTTCTTGATTTCGACCAGCGCCTTCGCAACACCGCCCAGCGTTGCCACCAATTCGCTCGGGCGAGCGATGGCTTTATTGGCCACCTTCATCAGCAGATCGTCGTCGGCCACGTGGACCAGATTGACCTGAAGGCCCTTCTTGGCCGCCTGACGCAGGCGATTGGCAACCAGCGGATGCTCTTTGCGCAGCGTGGAACCGACGACCAAGACACTCTGCAACGACCCAATATCGGCGAGCTTCATACCCAACCAGCTCACGCCAGCCAGCTTGCCATCGGCACTGGTGTCAACCTGACGCAGGCGCGTGTCGATATTGTTCGAGTCCAAGCCACGAACAACCTTGTTCAGCAGATACAGCTCTTCAAGCGTTTGATTTGGCGAAGCCAGCGCAGCGATCGATTCGGCGCCGTATTTTTCCTTGACGTGCTTGAGTGCTTCGGCTGCCGCCTGCAATGCGATCGGCCATTCGACTTCCTGCCACGCATCGCCAACCTTCATCATCGGCTTGGTCAGGCGATCTTCGGCGTTCAATCCTTCATAGGAAAAACGGTCGCGGTCCGACAGCCAGCATTCGTTGACCGTTTCGTTTTCCAGCGGCAGCACGCGCATGACGCGGTCCTGCTTGACCTGCACAACGAGATTGGACCCGAGACCATCGTGTGGTGCCACGGATTTGCGGCGCGACAGCTCCCAACTGCGGGCGGTATATCGGAACGGCTTGGATGTCAGCGCGCCCACCGGGCAAAGATCGATTACGTTGCCGGACAATTCTGAGTCAACGGTCTTGCCGACGAACGCCAGAATCTCGGAATGCTCGCCACGTCCGGCTTGTCCCAACTCCATCACACCGGCCACTTCCTGGCCAAAACGAACGCAGCGAGTGCAATGAATGCAGCGTGTCATATCGGTCGAAATCAGCGGACCCAGATTCTTGTTGACCACTACGCGCTTCTCTTCCTGATAGCGCGACGCGGAGCTGCCGTATCCCACTGCCAGATCCTGCAACTGGCACTCGCCGCCCTGATCGCAGATCGGGCAATCCAGCGGATGATTGATCAGAAGGAACTCCATCACGCCTTTCTGGGCGGTCTTGGCGTATTCCGAATTGGTCTGCACCTTCATGCCTTCAGTCGCCGGCGTGGCACAAGCTGGCAGCGGCTTGGGCGCTTTTTCAACCTGCACCAGGCACATGCGGCAGTTGGCCGCGATCGACAGTTTCTTGTGATAGCAGAAATGCGGGATGAAGGTACCAACCTTGTTGGCCGCTTCCATCACGGTCGCGCCGTTTTCGACCTGAACTGTCTTGCCGTCAATTTCGAGGTTGATCATTTTCTTTACTCTGCCGCCATTGCCAGCGATTCGTGCTGCGCAGGTGTCGAATAACCGCCGGGGCCGACCATGCAGCGTTTATGGGCAACGTGATACTCAAATTCTTCGCGATAGGTTTTGACGAAGGCACGCGTCGGCATCGCCGCGGCGTCGCCCAATGCGCAAATGGTGCGGCCCTGAATCTGATCCGCCAGATTCAACAACAAATCCAGATCTTCCTGTCGCCCATTGCCGTGCTCGATGCGATTGATGATGCGATACAGCCAACCGGTTCCTTCACGGCACGGCGTGCACTGACCACAGGATTCTTCGTAGTAGAAATAGGCCAGCCGCTCGGCTGCCTTCACCATACAGGTAGTTTCATCCATCACGATCACTGCACCCGAGCCCAGCATCGAACCGGCTTTGGCAATCGAGTCATAGTCCATGTCGAGCGTCATCATGATGTCGCCTTTGATGACTGGCATTGATGAGCCGCCAGGGATCACGCCCTTGATTTTTTTGCCGCCGCGCATGCCGCCAGCCAACTCGAGCAGCTTGGCGAACGGGGTTCCCATATTGATTTCATAATTGCCGGGACGAGCGACATGGCCAGATATCGAAAAAATCTTGGTGCCGCCGTTATTGGGCTTGCCCAGATTGAGGAAGGCATCGCCACCCTCACGCAGGATGTAGGGAACCGCAGCAAAGGTCTCGGTGTTGTTGATGGTGGTGGGCTTGCCGTACAAACCAAAACTGGCCGGGAAAGGCGGCTTGAAGCGCGGCTGGCCCTTCTTGCCTTCCAGCGACTCCAGCAAGGCCGTCTCTTCACCGCAAATATAAGCACCGTAGCCGTGATGCGCGTGCAGTTCGAACGAGAAATCGCTGCCAAGGATGTTTTTGCCCAAATAACCGGCAGCGCGCGCTTCATCGAGCGCCTCTTCAAAACGCTCGTAGTCAGCCCAGATTTCACCGTGGATATAGTTGTAGCCCACAGGAATGCCCATCGCATAGCCCGCAATGATCATGCCCTCGATCAGAATATGAGGGTTGTAGCGGATGATGTCGCGATCCTTGAACGTGCCCGGCTCACCTTCATCCGAGTTACAGACCAGATATTTGGCCCCGGGAAACGCGCGAGGCATGAAGCTCCACTTCAAGCCTGTCGGGAATCCCGCGCCACCACGGCCGCGCAACGCCGATTTCTTGACCTCGGCAATGACATCTTCCGGCTTGATGCCATCCTTCAGTATCTTCTTCAGCGCCTGATAGCCGGCGCGTGACTCGTAGTCCTTGAGCCGCCAGTTGTTGCCATCCAAGCCCTTCAGGATCAGCGCATCAGGTCCGTAGTCGATCATGGCCATTACTTGAGCTCCTCGATCAACTGGTCCAGTTTGTCCTGCGACATAAAGCTGCACATGCGCTTGTTGTTGACGATCAGCACCGGCGCGTCGCCGCAGGCGCCCATGCACTCGCCTTCGACAATCGTAAAACGGCCATCGGCGGTCATTTCCTTCCAGCCAACACCCAGCCTCTGTTTCAAGTATTCCGCAGCATCGACACCACCCGAAAGCGCACAAGGCAGATTGGTGCACACGGTGATCTTGTGCTTACCCATCGGCTTCAGGTTGTACATGTTGTAGAAGGTGGCCACTTCGTAAACCGCGACCGAAGGCATGCCCAGATAACGAGCGACATCCTCCATCAATTCGTTGGGCAGCCAGCCATGTTCGTCCTGCGCAATGGCGAGCGCCGACATCACCGCTGACTGCTTCTGGTCAGCAGGGTACTTGGTCAATTCGCGGTCAATCTTGCGCTTGGCCGCGTCGGACAATTGAGCCGTTGCGCTCATCGATCAATTTCTCCAAATACGATGTCCTGCGTGCCGATGATGGTCACCACGTCGGCGATCATGTGGCCACGCGACATTTCATCCAGTGCCGCCAGGTGCGGGAATCCGGGCGCGCGAATCTTCAGGCGATAGGGTTTGTTGGCGCCGTCCGACATCAGGTAGATCCCGAATTCGCCCTTGGGGTGCTCGACAGCCGCATAAGCCTCGCCCGGCGGCACGTGAAAACCTTCAGTAAAGAGCTTGAAGTGATGAATCAGCTCTTCCATGTTGGCCTTCATGTTCTCGCGCGACGGCGGAGCAACCTTGTGGTCGTCCGAGATTACCGGGCCGGGATTCTTGCGCAGCCAATCGATGCACTGCTTGATGATCTTGTTCGACTCGCGCATTTCCTGCACGCGCACAAGGTAACGATCATAGCTGTCGCCATTGGTGCCGACTGGAATGTCGAAGTCGAGCCGGTCGTAAACTTCGTAGGGCTGCTTCTTGCGTAAATCCCACGCGATGCCTGAGCCACGCAGCATAGGCCCAGTGAAGCCGAGATTCTGTGCACGCTCCGGTGAAACAATGCCGATATTGACCAGACGTTGTTTCCAGATGCGGTTATCGGTCAGCAGTGTTTCGTACTCGTCAACGTAAGTCGGAAAGCGGCGCGTGAAATCCTCGATGAAATCCAGCAGCGAGCCCTGGCGATTTTCATTCAGCCGCTTCATTGCATCGGCGTTGCGGCCCTGCATGGCGTCGTATTGCGGCATGCGGTCCGGCAGATCGCGGTACACACCGCCCGGGCGATAGTAGGCGGCATGCAGGCGTGCACCGGATACCGCCTCATAGCAATCCATCAAATCTTCGCGCTCGCGGAAGGCGTACAGAAACACCGTCATTGCACCGACATCCAATGCATGGGCCCCTAGCCACAGCAGATGATTTAGGATGCGTGTAATTTCATCGAACATGACACGGATGTATTGCGCCCGTTCCGGCACGTCTACACCCATCAGCTTTTCGATCGCCATGACATAGGCGTGCTCGTTGACCATCATCGACACGTAGTCGAGGCGATCCATATAGGGCACGCTCTGGATAAACGTACGCGTTTCAGCGAGCTTTTCGGTCGCACGGTGCAGCAGGCCGATGTGCGGGTCAGCCCGCTGGACCACTTCACCATCCAGCTCCAAAACCAGCCGCAGCACACCGTGGGCCGCAGGATGCTGCGGCCCAAAATTCATTGTGTAATTCTTGATCTCGTTCATGCTATTTGCGTCCCGCGTAGTTTTCTTCGCGGATCACGCGAGGCACGACTTCGCGGGGTTCGATCGTCACCGGTTGGTATACAACGCGCTTCTGCTCCGGGTCGTAACGCATTTCGACGTTGCCGGAGATCGGGAAATCCTTGCGGAACGGATGACCGACAAATCCATAGTCAGTCAGGATGCGGCGGAGATCCGGATGGCCATTAAACACGATGCCATAAAGATCGAAGGCTTCGCGCTCATACCAATTGGCAGACGACCAGATATCGTTCATCGAATCGATGATCGGGAAATCATCGTCGGGACAGAATGAACGCACCCGCAACCGCCAGTTGTGCTGTATCGAAAGCAGTTGATAGACCACCGCATAACGCGCGCCGTCCCAGTTCCCGCCGTACTCGGCGTAGTCAACACCG
>JAEUNB010000246.1 GCA_016790625.1 Betaproteobacteria bacterium
CTGTTAATGCACGCCAGTATTGGAGTTTGTTGCAAAGTTAAAGACATTCAGGGAGTCAAAAATGTTTGGAATCTTTGCTAAGCCAAATCTCAATTTGGCTGAGAGAGCAGCGCTAATGCTCACCATTGTTCAGGCAAGTCTTATGGGATATCTAAAGCACCATGAGTGGTTGTCCGAAGAGCTGCGCGCGACGGTCATAGATAACTGGCTGAAGCGAAATGACAGAAAAGCGGGTATAGCCTTCCGCATTAAAATTTCGGCGGCTGCGGATGAGTTAGCAAGATATCTGGTTGTTACTCAAGGTCCTGAGGAGATTCGTGAGCTTTATGGTTTCTTGGAGAGGTCGCAGCACTCCAAGCCAGGAGAGTCTTCGGAAGTAGATGCGTCGGTGCATTTTCTTTTGTCCGAGTGTGAACGACTGCTAATCGCTAAGGCGCTCGCTTCATAGCGAATACGAAGCCACTCGCGCAACATACACTTTCCAGAATGAATTCAACCCTACGCACTGCTTTGTTTGAAATTGCGAGAGAGGCGCACAGCGCCTGCATCTCGGCAAATGGTGCTACAGCTGGGAACTGTAAGGAGGCAGCTATTGCTCTTGCGCTAGCGTTAGAGCCGTTGAAAATACCGGTGGCGATTTGCCAAGGTCAAGTTGAATCAAACAGGGGTATTGAAGACCACTATTGGTGCCGTGCGGAGGGATTCATCGTCGATCCGACTGGCGATCAATTCAATTCGATTGAAGGTCCAGTTGTCGAATTAGAAGAAGCCCTTAGACATTACATAGAAAAGAGTTTCATCGTATTTACGCCATCAATAGTCTCCAAATTGCTGTTGATCATTACTAAAGAGCGTGGCCTAGGGAGTTCCCCACATGTGTCGCAACATCAAACTCCTGTTTAACTTCGAGCCACCGACAACACAGGACGAAATCCGAGCCGCATCGCTGCAGTTCGTGCGCAAGATCAGCGGGTCCAACAAGCCGTCAAAAGTAAACGAGGCGGCATTCCTCGCGGCGGTGGAGCAAATTGCCGCAGTTTCCGCAACGTTGCTGGCATCGTTGGAGACGAATGCGCCACCGAAAAATCGCGAAGAGGAAGCGGCTAAGGCGAAGATTAGGTACGTCCAGCGTATGCCGCGTGTGGCGGGGTGATGTTCATTGCATAAAGATGCGAAACACTAGCACTGGAGCGGTTTTCAGGCTGAAAAGCCTTGGGAAACCGCACCAGTGCTTGAGTTTTACATCTTGAATTTCACACCACTCCGTTCGTGCTGAGCTTGTCGAAGCACACATGCCTTGAGTGATTTGTCCACCGTGCCCCGTTCAACCCTTCGACAGGCTCAGAGCCTGCCCCGGTAAGCCTAAGGCCGGGAGTGAACGGGATGGAATTGACGCTCAGTTTCGAAATGCCTCAGCCGAAATCAAAACGCGAGCGGCACCAGCAACAACAGCAGCAACCACCAATAATTCTGCTTGACCTCAAAGTTCTGCGCGCTGCTGTAGGGCGCGACAAATCCATCCGGGTCGATCGAGCGGTAGCGCATGAAGTAGGTGCCGGCGGCGGTGGGTTTGTCGATGGTGATTTCGGGATTGTCGAGTTTCTGCTCCATCACCAGGTCCTTGAACGCGGCATCGCGGGCGAGCTGGAAATCGAATTTCTGTCCGGCTTCGGCGCCCCAGGAGAAGGTGATTTTGCCGGCGGCTTCTTTCGGCGGATTGGGTGCGGCGGGCATCGCCTTCAGTGTGAACGTCTGCACGTCACCCCACGGGCCGGCGTCGCCATCGGCGCGCACGCTGGAGGCGCGCCAGAAATATTCGCCGGGCTTGAGCGAGGCGGCGGCGTAGCTGTTGCCGCGCACCGATTTTTCGTCAGCGGCCAGCTGGGTGAACGCGGCATCGCTCGCCAGCTGGAAGCGATAGGTGGCGGCTTCGGCGTTGCTGGCCCAGCTGAAATCGGCTTTTTCGCCGGCGAACTTGGTCTTGTTTTGCGGGGCGGATGTAAACGGTGGCTCGGGCCGCGCTTTCAGGCGAAACGGGATTGATGCGTCAGTGCCTTCGATGCCGAGTTTATCGACCGAGCGCACGCGCAGGAAATAATTGCCATCCGGCAGATCGCCGAACTTGGCTTCGGCGGTTTTGAACACGCCTTCCGCCTGCAGATCGGTGAAGGCGCTATCGCGCGCGACTTGCGCGCGATAGCCGCTGGCACCGGCAACGTCGGCAAATTTGAAGCGCAGCAGGATGCGTTCCTGCAGCCGCAGCGTTGCCGAGAGATCGGGAGGCGAAGGCAGCTTCACAGGCGGAATCGGCGGCTTGTTCTGTTCGATCACGGTACCGAATCCGGCAGTAAGCGCCAAACCATTCGTCGCGCGCGCGTCAGCGACATTGACCACGCCTTCGATCACCTCGCCGAATGAGCGCGCGCCGCCTTCCTCGCTGCTGACGCGGAACTGCGTGCCGCGCACGCCCATGTTCGAGGTCGGTGTCGCGACTTCAAATCGCGCCGGCGGGCCGTCGCGTTTTTCCACGCTGACATCGATGCGGCCGGAATCCAGCACCGCGCGCGTGATCGGGATGCCTTTGGTGTTGGCGATGGTCCTCGCCACTTCCAGCTTCACCTGCGATTTCGATTGCACCACGATGGTCGAGCCGTCCGCCAGTTTCAAGGTGACGAAGCCGTTATCGCCGGTGGCGATGCTTTGTCCTTCGCTGACGGTATTGCCGGTCGCCAGCTTGCGCTCGCCAGATTGCACCGGCCCCTGCGCCGACACCACGGTGGCCAGCGCACCATCGGTCTTCATCGCATCAAGCGGAATGCGGATCTCGGTGCCGGGGCGGATGCGGCGCGGATCGGCGATGCGATTGAGCTTCTGCAGCATCGGCCAGTCGTTGGGTTTGATCAGGTAGCGCTGTGCAAGGTGAATCAGTGTGTCGCCATCCTTGGCGGGGTGGACGTAATAACGGTTGTCGGGCTGCGCCAGGGCGGGCGGTGCGGACAGAGCGGACAGTGACAGCAGGATTGCGGCAGCGAAGATGCTGGCCAAATTGCGAGCCAAATGGCGATTCGGGATCAGGGAAATCACGCGCTGCCTCCGGAAAATTGCATGCGTTGTTGTTATTTGCCGGCGGCTGATTGATCGGCCCGCCGATCACAATATATACGCAATGCCGTGAACTACGCACTGGCAGTGCCGCAGCGCACACCATCCTGAGCGACCGGCCGCCACGCCATCCGACTACATTTTGCCGCGCATGCGTCCTACAGCGATGTAGGTTCCAGCCGATTTGTGGACTGTGCGATGACGCGTAACTTGGGAACCACTGGAAACACATCGCGACAACGTTTCCATTTGTCCTCAACCGTTTCACATCATCAGGAGCAGACCATGAAAAATATCAAATTGCTGTCCACGGCATTTGCCGCTATTGCACTTGCCACCACGCTGGGCTGCGCATCCACCGCCACCCGCGAGGGCACCGGCGAATACATCGACGACACCGTGATCACCACCAAGGTCAAGGCGGCGGTGCTGAATGAGCCGACGCTGAAATCGACTGAAGTCAATGTCGAGACATTCAAGGGCGTGGTGCAGCTGAGCGGCTTCGTCAGCGACGCGGCTGACGTTGGCAAGGCGGGCGAAGTGGCGCGCGGCATCAAGGGCGTGACCTCCGTCAGGAACGACCTGCGCGTCAAGGGCCGCCAGTAGCACGCTAACCGTGCTGGCGTGGTGATCACGCATCATCGCGCCGGCCATTCAAGGAGGAATAAAAATGCTCGAAACCATCGCAGTCATCCTGATCGTCCTGTGGTTGCTTGGCATGGTCTCGTCCTATGCCTTGGGCGGTTTCATCCACATCCTGCTGGTCATCGCCGTTGTGGTGATCCTGGTGCGCCTGATTCAGGGCCGCAAACTCTAACGTTTGCCGATACGTTTTCAAGGGAGAAAATATGAGCGCAAGCAAAATCATCGCAATCCTGCTGATCGTCGCCGGTAGCCTCGGCCTGCTGTACGGCGGCTTCACCTACACCAAGGAAACGCACGAGGCCAAGCTGGGGCCGATTACGCTCTCGGTTAAAGACAAGGAAACGGTCAATATTCCGGTCTGGGCCGGCGTGGCGTCGGTAGCGGCCGGCTTGATCCTGCTGTTCGTACGCAAGTAGTATCGCCAGGCGAAACTCCAGCACTGGTGCGGGTTTTCAGGTGAAATTGCCCTGAAATCCGCGCCAGTGCTGGGTTTTCGATATGCCGACACAGCAATGTCACGCGTTGCGGCGGACAACTGTCAGAGGCGAGTGTTGCGGAAGCACTGCGGCCACGAATTTGCAACAGGTAATCGTTTAACCTCTGCAGGTTCCACACAGATTTTCAATTTGTGCCTGAAAGCAAAGGCATAATGAGCGCGTGTCGATTGCCGGATTTCTCCCCCGCTGGGCGCACGCCTTGCATCATTGCACGCGAGCCCTCCTGATCCCATCCCTGTTGATGGTGGTAGCCGCACCGGCTCTCGCGCTCAATCCGAAAAAACCCCTCAGCGACCTGATGCATCAATCGTGGTCGGTGGACGAAGGCTTGCCGCATAGCACGGTGCGCGCCATCGTCCAGTCTCCGGACGGTTATTTGTGGTTCGCCACCCACGAAGGCGCGGCGCGCTTCGACGGATCGTCGTTTACCGTTTTCGATCAGACCAATGCGCCGGCACTGGTGGGCAACGGCGTGGCCTCAATGCTCAATATGCGCGACGGCAGCTTGGTGATGGGGCTGCGCATTGCCGGCCTGGCGCGCTACTCACGCGGCAAATTCGAACCGCTCAATGCCAAGGGTAACATTCCATCGGGAACGGTCTATCACCTGGCCGAAGACAACAGTGGCGCGCTGTGGGCGGCGGTTGCCACGTCCGGCCTGGTGCGTATCGCCAATGGCGAAGCGAAACTTTTTACCGTCGATGACGGACTTCCCTCCAACAGCATCAGCGCGTTGCGCGTGCTGGCCAACGGCGAACTGTGGATCGGAACGGCGAATGGACTGGCGGTGCTACGCGACGGCAAATTCGTTCGCAATCCCACCGGCACGTGGCTGGATGGGGCGAGCATTGCGGGGTTGGTCGAGGATCGGCAGAAGAACCTCTGGTTTGCCACCAACGGTCAGGGCATTGCCGTGCGCGAAGGAAACACGGTTCGACGCTTCGGTAAACGCGAAGGCCTG
>JAEUNB010000346.1 GCA_016790625.1 Betaproteobacteria bacterium
ATCGGCGGGCATCAAGCCACGTTGCCGCGACGGCTGGGGGATTTCGATACCAGCCTTGCAAAGCAGCTGGTGCACTTCCTGCAGGCCTGAATTTGCCTCGCCGCAACACAAGACTATTTTCATTTTCTCGAAACAATCACAAATTAATGAGCGGCATCGGAAGCAACCGCTAGACGGTCATCGACACATTGAACCCCAGCATTGGCGCGCTTTCCAGGCCAAAAATGCCTTGGAACCCGCGCCAAATGGCGATCTATGACCTGCCGTGCTCTAACCCAATCCCTACTTCGTCGCCTGCACCGCCGTCAGCACCGGATAAGCGACAGAGAAGACAACATTGAGGAATTTCTGCAGCTCCGCCGCCGGGGCGTTGGAGACGTAGAGCAAATCCTTGTTGGCGATGGCGAAGTTCTGCATCGTGAAAAAGCTCGCCGGGTTGCGCAGGTCGATGCGGTAGATCACAGGCACCTTGCCGTCGGCGGTGGTGACCGGCGGGCGCGGCCACTTCATGGTGTCGGCAGGCTCGAAGCGGAAGATGAACACGCCCTTGGCATCGGCGCGGGCATCCTGCAGTCCGCCCGCGCGTGCCAGCGCTTGCGCCAGCGTGATGCCCTGCGCCTCGAAGTTGAGTTCTTCGTTCTTGCCGGTGGCGCCCAGCGCGGTGAAGCTCAGCGGCTGGAACATGGCGGTCACCACGTCGCCGGCCTGCAGGCGCACGTTCTGCTTCGGATCGCGGATGATGGTTTCCAGCGGCAGCATGTAGGCGTTGCCGCCGCGCGTGAGTTGCACCGTCATCTTGTTGACCGGCTGGCGCACACCAGCGGCGGCAGCCAGCGCATCAAGCAGGCGCTCGTTGCCGGGCGTGAGCGGCACCCGCACGCTGTTGGTCACTTCGCCGACCACGGTGACATTGGCCGAGACATTGCGCGTGAGCCGCACCAGCACCTCAGGCTGATTGGCTTTACCGGTCAGCTTGCGCACGATCTCGCCTTCGATTGCGTTGAGCGTCTTGCCGGCCACGGCAATGCGGCCCGCGAAGGGGACGGTGATGTAGCCTTCGCTGTTGACTGTCTGCTCCGGCAGCACGGTGGCACCATTCACGCGCATGATGGCATTGCCACTACCGCGTCCGTCCAGCGCACCTGCACCGAACAGCGTGGCCGGCGGCGCCTCCCAGATCGATACCTCCAAGCCATCGCCGGGGCCAACCTGGTGACTGCCGCCAGCGGCGCTGCCGAGCTTGTCGGAAAACAATGCGGGTGCCCGCTGTGCGAGCAGACTGCGCGTGACAGCGTCGTCGACATCGACAATCTGGATTGCATTGGCCGCTGCCGGGGGAGCCTGCTCGATATCCCGGCTGGAAGGGCCGCTGGCGGGCAGTTGCGCGCAGCCGGAAACGATGGCGGTGCCAAACAACATGAGCAAGGTCAAACGGTGGATTGGGGCCATTTTTATCGTCTGTGTGAATTTGTCGGATGCCGCACCAGCCCGAAGGCAGGCAACTGCGATGTTATTCTTGCCAGCATGACCGATTATCGCCTAACCCGCCGCGCAGTGACCATAGCCGCATGCACCCGCCCGTGAACGCGGTAACCGCCCGTCGGCCCCTTCCTACAAGCCGATCGCAAGACCGGTTCCAGCCAATGCCGGCGATATTCGTGAACCCGTTTGCAATCGACCACACCTGCTTGGAGCACTGGCAAAAATGAGTCGTCGAACTCCACCTGCCAGCGTGCTGATTACCGGTGCGACCGGCGGTATCGGCCGCGCCCTTGCGCTGCACTATGCCGCGCCGGGACGTATCCTGATCCTGCACGGCCGCGACACCACAAAAATGGATGCGCTGACGCAGGAGTGCACGCAGCGCGGCGCACGCGTGCTGGCGCTGCTGCACGACCTGACCGATATCGATGGCTGGATGAACGCCTTGGATAAAGTGGCTTCGGTAAACCCGATCGACCTGGCCATCGTCAATGCCGGCGCCACGCATATCATCGGCGGCGACGGCGAGTCATGGGCCGACATCGAGCGTGTGCTCAATACCAACCTGCGCGCCGCGCTCGCCACCACCTCGGCCCTGTTGCCGCACATGCAGAGACGCGGCGGCGGACAAATCGCCCTGATCAGTTCGGTTTCAGCCTGGTACGGCATTCCCGTTTCGCCGGCATATTCGGCCAGCAAGGCAGCGCTAAAAAATTACGGCGAAGCCATGCGCGCATGGCTGGCGCCGCGCAATATTGCCGTCTCGGTAGTGTTGCCGGGTTTCGTCAAAAGCGCGATGAGCGATAAATTCCCCACCGGCAAGCCATTCATGTTGTCTGCCGAGGACGCAGCCCAACGCATCGCCCGTGGGCTCGCGCGCAATCAGGCGCGCATCAGTTTTCCGATGTTGCTGGCCGCAGGCACGTGGTTCCTCGCTGTATTGCCGGCGCCGGTTTCACAGCTTCTATTGCAGTGGCTGGGGTTTTCTCGCAAGACCTAGCGACGCAGCTATGACGAGCCGGACCGCACAAGACCGATCAGGTCGCGCAGCGTCACCAACGATTTGCGCTTCGACTTGAGTTCGCCGACTTGCGTGGGCGTCGGCCATGAGTCGTAGCGGCCTTCCGTTGCTTGCTCCGTACCCATCGCCCCACTGGCGATATCGTCAAGCATCGCGACCATCAATTCGCCGCCGCGATCGTACAAACGCGCAGTCGTCCTCAACACGCTGTCGCGCCGGTCGGCCGCGATGGATTCCTGTCGCAGAATATTTCCCCCGTCGAGTTCAGGCGTAACGCGATGCACCGTCACGCCCGTTTCACCCTCGCACAATGCGGCAAAAAAAACCGGGTCCACGCCCTTGAATCCCGGCAGCACCGAGGGATGAATGTTGACCGCGCCGGCCGAGGGAATGGCGGCAACTGCATCGCCAATTTGTTGATTGAAAAACGCCGACACCAGCAAGTCGGGTTTCAGTTCCGCGATAAACAGCCGGCTGGATTCGTCGTTGATGCGCGATGTCGTCAACATCGGGATACGATTTCCTGCGGCCAACAACAACACCGGCGGCAACCGCGAAAAGCGCATCAGCCATTCCGCGAGCGACGTGGAGCACCAGAGATACAGCAAATATGTGAGTCCACTCTGCCGCAGCAGGCGGCACACACCAGTGAAGAAACCGTCGTTCGGCCCCGCCACTCGTGAGGAATAAACGATGCCGCACAGCTGGACACGCGGCGACGACAACAGACGATGCAGCACTAACGCACCATGAATGCCGCCCCGGGTGCAGAAGACAACCTTGATCGGCTGAACGGTCATCGCTAATTAATCCGCAGATGCAATTACCACGCACAATTCGGCAAAAATCAAGCATTGGCGCGGCTTTCCAGCCATTACTGCCCGGAACACCAATACTGGTGCGGACCTTATCTTTCTGCCGATGCTCATCTCGGCATGACCTAAGCGTCCCTGCCAATCGCTATCGGGGCAAGAAAACTAAAGACGCTCAATTTCCTCCGCCAGCGCCGAGGTGGTTTGGGTTATCTGCGCTTCGGTATGGGCATGCGACATAAAGAAACGCAGACGCGCGGACTTTTCCGGCACGCCGGGGTAGAGAACCGGCTGCGCATTGATTCCGCGTTGGCCAAGCGCCTCCCACAGGCGCACCGCACGCAATGAACTGCCGGCAATGGCGGGAACGACAGCGAGGCCGCTGCTGAAGCCGGTGTTGATGCCGGCCGCCTTGGCTTGCTGCAAAAAAAACAGGCCGTTCGCCTGCAAGGCTTGCACGCGCTCAGGCTCGAGCAGCATGCACTGCAGCGCAGCCAGCGACGCCGCCGCCACCGGTGGTGGCATGCCCACGCTGTAGAGAAAGCCAGGCGCCATGAATTTCAGATGTTCCACCAGGGCGCTTTCGCCGGCGATGTAGCCCCCGCACCCGGCCAGTGCCTTGCTCAAGGTACCCATCCAGATGTCAACACTGTTTCCGTCGAGACCGAAATGCTCGCGAATGCCCAGGCCTTTCGCGCCCATCACGCCGAACGAATGCGCCTCGTCGATCATCAGATACACGCGATGACGGCGCTTCACCTCAACAAACTTAGGCAGATCGGGATAGTCGCCGTCCATGCCATAGATGCCTTCGAGCACCACCAGCACACGCTCGAATTGCCTGCGCTGCTCCTTCAGGATCGTATCCAGCGCCGCCCAATCGTTATGCGGGAACGGCAGGCGTCTGGCACCGGATAGCCGGATGCCCTCCAGCGTGCTGTTGTGAATCAGCGCATCGTGCAGGATCAGGTCTTTCGGTCCGAACAGATAGCCTATGGTGGTCACATTGGCTGCATGCCCGCTGACAAAGGTGACCGCATCATCGACACCGTAAACATCCGCCAGTGCGCGCTCCAGCTCGCGATGAATCGGCCGCTCGCCGGAGACAATACGGCTGGCCGACACTGAGGTGCCGTAACGGTCGATGGCATCCTTGGCAGCGGCAGTCACCACTGGGTCGCCGGCCATGCCAAGATAGTTGTAGCTGCCATAGTTGATCATCTGCCGGCCATCGATCACCGTGGTGGCGCCAGCGCTACCCTCGTGCTGCCGGAAAAACGGGCTGCGAATACCCAGCCGCTCGCCGCCGTCCTTGATGATGCGCAGCTGCTGATAACCCGGGTGCAAATCGAAGCGGCAAAATGCATCGGGAATATCTCGCACGCTCGGCGAGATGTGGCGCGGAAGATCGGCCGCCAGCGGCTCGCCGGCGTGACGCAAGCGGCGCTCCAGCGTCTGCTGGATCAACTTGTCCTTGAGCTGGGCACTCAAACCCATCACGGTTTTGCGCGGCATTACTTTGCGGCCCTGTTTGGTTTCGATGCTTCAACCGTTTGCATGTCCTCGGCAAACTGTTTTACCGCCTCTTCGTCTACTTCAACCGCATGCAGCGCCGCCAGCTGCAGAACCTGCGATGTGGTGGCTTCCGCTGCCGGCGTCTCATCCGCCACATCGCCAGCGCGCAACTGGGCAGTGATGCGGTCGGCCAGCTTGGCAATGGTCGGATTTTCGTTCAGCGTCAGTATCGGCAGGCGAATGCCGAAGCGCGATTCGATTGCCAGCGCCAACTCGACCCCCATCAGCGAGTCCAGTCCCATGTCGTACACCGAGCGCCCGTCGTCGATCTTGTCCGGGGCGATACGCAATATTTCGCCGACCTCGTGTTTGAGCAAGTCCCGGATCGTGGTTGCCAACTCGGCCGGAGACAACTCAGCCAGCAATCGCTGAATGTCGTCCGCACCCTCAGCCAACGATTCAGCGTCGCCCGCCAGCGCGGCAAGGTCGGCGAACTTGGGCGTGCGTGCCGAGGGCAGGAAACGGCTCATCGCCTTCCAGTCCAGCCCCATCACACCCAGATCCGACCGGTCGGATACCAATAGTTCCTCCAGCAGCGCCAATGCCAGATCGGAGTGGATGGTCCGCCCACCCATGCGGCCGTGCAGGGTGGTCTTGATCTGCTCGTTACGCGCAAGGAAGCCAACATCCTCGATCGCGCCCCAGCGCACGCACAGGGCCGGCAATCCGTCGGCACGCCGGGCCGCTGCAAGCGCCTCCAGATAACTGTTCGCCGCGACGTAGCTGGCTTGCCCGGGACTGCCATACAAAGTGGTGCCGGACGAATAAAGGACCATGAAATCGATATCCATCGATTGGGTCAGGCGATGCAAATGATGCGCACCGGCAACTTTCGGTGCCAGCACGCGCGAGATCTGCTCGGCCGTGGTATTGCGCACCAGACTGCCTTCAATAACTGCGGCGGCATGAATGACACCACGCAGCGGCGGCAATTCGGCGGCCATTTCGGCAAAGACCTTGTCCATTGCGGACTCGTCGCCGACATCGCAGGCGCGTGCCCAGACGCGAATACCTCTGGCGGCGAGTTCGGAGACAGCCGCTTCAGCTTCGGCGCCGGCCGCACCACGGCGGCTTAGCAGCACCAGGTTTTTCGCACCCTTTTCCACCAGCCATTGCGCTGTCCGCAAACCGAAGCCGCCCAACCCACCGGTCACAAGGTAGGTGGCATCCGAGCGAAGTTTGAGCGCCGACACTGCAGGCTTGGGGGTATGCACGGCATTGATGCCATCCTGGTAGGTGATGACAATCTTGCCGATCTGCCTTGCCTGCTGCATGTAGCGGAAGGCGTCGACCACGTCATCGGCTTCGAACACATGGAAGGGCAGCGGTCGCAGCGTGCCATCCTCAAACAGGCTCATTACTTCGCGGAACAGCGATTGCGTGAGAGCTGGCTGTTCCTGCATCAGCTGATCAGCGTCGATGCCAAAATAAGCGATGTTATTGCGGAAGGGGCGCAGCCCGATCTTGGTGTTTTCGTAAAAGTCGCGCTTGCCTAGCTCGAGGAAGCGGCCGAACGGCTTCAGGATGCGCAGATTGCGGTTGATCGCCTCACCCGCAAGCGAGTTAAGCACTACATCGACGCCCTCGCCATGCGTGATGGCCAGAATCTCGTCGGCAAAGGCCAGCGAGCGCGAATCAAAGACATGATCAACACCGAGGAGTCTTAGAAAGTCCCGCTTGTCGTCCGATCCGGCGGTGGCAAAAATCTCAGCTCCCAGCCACTTCGCCAGCTGAATTGCAGCGATGCCCACACCGCCCGCCGCGCCATGAATGAGGATGCGCTCACCTTCACGCAGCCGGGCGAGATAATGAATCGCGTAGTAAGCGGTAAAGAAGGTACTCGGAAGAGTGGCCGCCGCTTCAAATGAAATACCCGGCGGAATTCTCGATACCGCCATTGCCTTGGTAGTGACATGATTGCTGAAGCTCGATGGTCCAAACGCGACGACGCGATCGCCCAGACCAAATCCCTCGACACCCGCTCCTACCGCAATGACGACACCAGAACACTCCAGACCCAGGGTTGGACCGGCGAATCCGTTTTCGACCGCCTCATCGGACAGCAGTCCCAGCGCATACATCACGTCGCGGAAATTAAGGCCGGTCGCGGCGACTTCGATTTCGATTTCATCAGCCTGCGGCGGTGTGCGGGGGAATGACTCCCATCGCAGATTGCGCAACTGGCCCGGGAACTGGAATCCGAGGCGATGTGTGGTCGAGTGGGAGGGGCGAATGGCCGGTGCTAAGTATCGGGGATCAACGCCCAACCGCGGGGCAAATCGCTCGCCAGCCTGGGTGATGATGACCTCCTGCTCATCGTCCGGAAAGAGTATTTCCTGTGACAACGCGGCAATCGAGGCGCTGGAAGCCGCGCCGGTTTGGGCGCATTCGACATCCACCAAACGAACCGACATCGAGGTCGCCTCGTTCAAGATTGAGCGGCCAAAACCCCACGCGGCAGAATCAGCCAGGCAGGAATAGGTCGGTTTGCGATTTGGCAACAACTGCGACATCGCGTCCCGGGTCACAATCACGAATTGACCGCCCAGTTGGGCTTGCTCGCATGCATCGAGAGCAACAGCAATGGCAGAGCACGCTGCGGTTTGTTGCAATACGGCCGTCGTCGCGTCAAGCGCGGGCGAACTGACGGTCTCCTGCAGACAAACCACGCCCGCAATTTGGGGATGCTGAACTTTGAGTTCCAGCAATGCCGCAGACATTGCTGCACCGTCGTTGCGCATCCCGGCGACACCGACGGCCGCGCCCGCATTCTGCAAAGCAGCCGACAACTGCAAGACCAAATCCGAATCCAGCGTCTTCGCATTCGCCACCACCAGCCAAACTGGACGATCCGTCGCTACAGCAGGATTGTCGCGAATGGCTGGGCTCTCCGTATCAAGGGAGGCCACCAGAACATACGGACTGGTCGCATCGTTTGCCGGCAGGAATATCGTATCGCGACATCTAAGCCCGAGCGCGCTAATCCTCTGGCGCCAGTTGTCCACGTCACGACCGTTGATCTGCCCTGGCTCCTCCCCTCGCTCGCGGCTCCACTCATGTCCGCTGCCAAACACCATCTCAAGCCAACGCGAGGACGGCAGCCCGATCATGACCAGCGTTCCTCCCGGCGCCAGCAAACCGGTCGCGTGCTCCAGGGCGTGCTGCGCAATGTCGTTACTGGCGAAATCATTTACCAGCAACGCGAATTGATGCTGGCGCGCGCCACCACCTGGCGGCGGTGTATCTGCGCTGGACTGATTGCCAAACAACTGCAAGTCAATTCCCGCCCAGCGTTCAATACGATTGTTGAATGCTTCGCGAGTACCCGGATTGGGCGTGGCAAACAGATAGTCGCAGCGCCGCTTGTCCAATGACTTCCGCAGGGTCGCGGCAAAAATTGGTTCGCCGTCACTGATTTCCGCTACGCGCAGTTTCTGCCCTTCCGGCAGCGCAGACAGTGCCGCCGTCAACCGGGCCTGCATCGATTGCGTGATCATGCTGCGGCCGGCAACCCCCAGCAAACCTGCCAGTACCGCACCCAGGCTGCACTCCTGCGGCATCACCTGCTTGGCCGCGACCACTCCATCAAGCAGTTTTCCCAGATGCAGCCCCACACGGCCAACCGCCTGGAATAGCGAGAAGTGTTCCGGGTGGTCGGCAAGCAACGCATTCCATATATCCCGTGGTGAAGGCACTTCGTCACCGACGTCAAAACGCCAGCCATCCTCCACGCGCAGCAATACCTCGTGCTCGATCAGCATGCGGATCAGTTGCTCCAGCAGGATTGCAGAATCGGGGTTTTGATCGACGTGCGAGGTGATAAATTCATCTGAAAGCGTCCCTTTTTCATCGGTCCGCCTGCGCAGGGTTTCAATCGAAAACGCCGTGCAAAGGACATCCAGCAGTGGCTCTATCTGCCTCGCATAGGCCAGCAAAGACGTGTCGCCGGCATGACGCCGCGTCGCCTGCCGCAGCAGCTTCTGCAGTTCGTCGGCAGATTGTGGGATCGAAGGCGCTGGCATGGAACGTGAAGGCTGCGGCGTCGCGGTGTAGGAAAGCAGCCGGATATGATCGCTTGAGTCCGTGCCCAGCCGGATGCTGCGGAACCTGACGTCGCGAAGCCAGGCGACCATCCTGTCATTTTCGTCGAAAAGGGAAAAATGGGCAGAAAGCGAATGTGGTGAAAATTTGACCAGCGTCGCCTTGACAACCACTGGAGGGGACGCACTGGCCGAACAAACCAACCGTCCAATCTTGATCGGCACATATGCCAGGGTATCGTCAGCATCATCCAGATCACGTTTAAAGCGCACGATCAACTGAAACGCGCAATCGAGAAGTGCGGGGTGCAAGTGATAATCGACCAGCTCTTCGCGTATTGCGTCAGGCACAAGCAGCCTGGCCCAGACCGACTCTCCATCGACCCACCCAGACTCCACCGCGCTGAACGCGGGGCCGTAATTGAGGCCAACGACACGCGTCAAAGCCAGATGCTTCTCACCATCGAAATCAGCCGGACGCGAGGGAAGCGCGACCCTCTCATTTTCGAATAGGACGCGCTGCGGATCCCTCACCATGCGGCCAACGGCGTGTGTCACCCAAGGCTCTTCGCTGTACTGAGTCCTGGCCACAATCGACACCGACCCATCGGCAGGTTCGATGCGAACCCGTAGCGACTTCGCATGTTCATTGTCCAGCAACAAGGGAGCCCTGATCTCCAGCTCTTCGATCTCGATTACTGAAGGCTTCTGATCAGCAGATGAGAATTGCGTAGCCGCTGCCACGGCCAGCTCGGCATACGCACTTCCGGGAAAAACCGTTACGCCGCCAACAACATGATCTGCCATGGCCGGTTGGAGGATTAGATCCACCTGGTTTTCCCAGCAATGCTGTTGTTGCGCAAGCCTGTAGCCCAGTAGCGGGTGAACCTTCTTTCTCTGCAGAAATTGCCCCGACTCGGAGGTGGGCATTTGCCAGAAGTGTTCGCGCTGCCAGGGATAGGTTGGCAATGGAACAAATTTTCCGCGCTGCGGGAAGTGCTTCTGCAAATCGACCGGGGCGCCCGCGATCATGGCACGCGCCACCGTCGTCCAGACTTTCTCCGGACCGTCGTCGCCGCGCGCCAGCGTCGTCAACACGCGAGCCGGGATTTGTTTACCTCTCACCGTCTCGTTGATATAGCCGCGAAGAACGGCGCTCGGGCCAATCTCGACAAACAAGCGGCACCCTTGGTCATACAGAACATTGATTGCAGACTCGAACAGCACCGGATTGCGAATGTTTTGCCACCAGTAGTATGCACCCAGCAGACTACCCGAAAGCTGATCCCCCGTAACAGTTGAAACGAAGGGAATCTTCGACTCGTGCGGCGCAAATGCAGCCAGCGCTTTGTAAAGTCCAGATTCAATTGGATCCATTGCCGGACTATGAAATGCGTAGTCGAGATCCAGCCTCTTGTAGCCAATCCTCTTCTGAGCCAGTGCCGCTTCGCACAGTTCCAGCGACGCAACATCGCCCGCCAGGGTGACGCCGCGTGCACTGTTGATGCCCGCAACTGCCAGCGCTTTCTCCAGTGCTAGTTCCTGCAGCAGTTCTCTCGCCTGCGCTCCTCCGATGGCGACGGCCGTCATCTGACCGCTTCCTTGAGTGGTTCCCTGCAATTTGCTGCGGTGGAAAATCACCTGTACTGCCTGTTCAATCGTCAACGCGCCCGATGCCCATGCAGCGGCAATCTCGCCCACGCTATGACCAGTGACAGAGGCAGGCGTCAAACCCTGTGCGCGCAACATTTCGGTAACGCCGACCTGAATTGCAAACAGCAGCGGTTGCGCCACCTCGGTCAACGCCAGACGACTGCCACCATTTTTCCCGGCAAGTTCGTCACGCAACGAAAAATCGGCGTACTGGCTGAACAAGGCATCGACTTTGCGTACCGATTGGTCAAATACCGGAGACTCCTGAAGCAGCCTGCGACCCATGCCTTCCCATTGGGAGCCATTTCCCGAATAGACGAATGCCACCTCAACGGACTGGTCAAGCGCGGTTCCGCTTTCGACGCCATTTACGCCCTCTTCCGCGTTGGCGAATTGGTCCAGCGAATGCAACAACGCGTCGCGTGACGATCCATGGAGAACGGCGCGATGTCCATGCTGATCGCGGTGCATGGCAGCACAATATGCGATGTCATACAGAGCAAAATCGGGACGACTCCGCAAGCATGTCACCATTTCTCGGGCAGCCGCACGAAGCGCGGGCGCGGTCCTGGCGGAGATGACCAACGGCACGGCAAGTTCGCCACGGGGCTTCGGCCTTGTCGGCTCGAGCCGTGCAACCTTGGCTGTCAAACTCTCCAAAATCACATGCGCGTTGGCGCCACCAAACCCAAATGAGTTCACTCCAACGATCAACCGCCCGGCCGGCTTGAGCGGGGTGGAGTCCCGCACCACACGCAAATTCCAGTCGTCAAAATGGATATGCGGATTGAGATTGTTGATGCCGATCGTCGCCGGCACCACTCTTTGCTGCAGGCAGTAGATCGCTTTGACCAAGCCGGCGACGCCCGACGCCGCTTCCAAGTGCCCAAGGTTACTCTTGACCGACCCGATAAGTAGCGGGTTTCCCTTGCGACGTAACTTTGCCAGCGCCTCACCAAGCGCCTTGGTCTCTATCGGATCGCCAACGGCAGTACCTGTGCCGTGCGCTTCGATGTAGTCAATCTCCTCGGCGTCGATGCCGGCACCGCCATAAGCCGCTTGCAGCAACGCTGCTTGTGCGTCACCGCTCGGTACAGTAAGCCCATTTTTCCTGCCGTCACTGTTTACCGCTGAAGCGGCCACCACCGCGAGGATATGATCTTCATCGGCCAGCGCCTGATCGTAATCCTTGAGGACAAATATTCCGCCTCCTTCGGAACGGACATATCCATCACCAGCGGCGTCAAAGACATTGCACTTTCCTCGACGGGAGAGCATCGAGGCCTTGGAGAAGGCAATGAAGCCGTAAGGGTGAAAGTGCAGGCTGATCCCACCCGCGATGGCCAGCGTACTTTCTCCCATCCTGATTGACTGACACGCCTGATGAAACGCGACCAGGGACGAGGAACAGGCGGTATCCAGCGCCATGCTCGGACCCCTGAGATCGTAAATGTAGGAAATTCGATTGGCTGCAATGCTGGACGTATTACCAGTCGCAACCTGTGAGTCGATGGCGCCCAAGTCATCCGTGAAGCGATTGGCATAGTCCGCGCTGGCAATGCCGATAAATACACCACAGCGACTCCCGCGTAGCGACGATGGGCGAATGCCGCCATTTTCCAGCGCCTCCCAGCTCATTTCCAACAGCAAACGCTGTTGCGGATCCATTTGTGCAGCCTCACGAGGAGAGATGCCGAAGAAGTCCGCGTCAAATAGAGACACATCACGGAGCGAACCCGACGCAAATGTGTAACTGGTTCCCGGGTGCTTCTTGCTGGGATGAAGATAGGCTTCTTGCGTCCATCGCGAAGACTCGACCGACGTTATCAGGTCCCTGCCCGCCATCAGATTTGGCCAATACTGACCCGTATCGGTGCCAGGGAACCTGAACGACATGCCGACGATGGCGATTTTATTTTTCATGGGCCAGGTAATCGTTACGGTAGCTCTGGTTGTATGGCACGCGCCTCCTGATGACGGATACGCACACCCTTTGACGTCAGATTGCGGGGTTCACCTGATGAACGACGATCACGAACAAGTCCAGACAGTTTGCCGCAACTTGCTTGCGTTGTGGCGCCGCACGGACAAATCCTACCCGTTCAAGTGGGTCTCAGATGTGCTCAATCGCACGCAGTGCGATGGTTTTTTGCGCCAAGGTTTACAAATCTCACGCAAAAAGCGGAGACATTCATCGGAAGCGTCAGGTGGAATTTATCGCGTAGCAGCGGCCCGGACTCAAAACTGTATCAACGGATGCGCTTATGGCGCGCCCGACAGGACTCGAACCTGTTACCCCCGGCTTAGAAGGCCGGTGCTCTATCCAGATGAGCTACGGGCGCGTTTCTTTGATTCCCGCTGCTTCAAAACCCGTGCAAGTGAACCAGGCAACTCGCTAAAAGAGCTGTGGTCGGGGTGATAGGATTCGAACCTACGACATCCTGGTCCCAAACCAGGCGCGCTACCGGACTGCGCTACACCCCGCTTACTGCATTTTGCAAGCCCACATTATACGTGCGATGAGGATGGGCGGCAATCGCGGGAACAAGAACGGCGCCGAGGCGCCGTTCTTGTGTGACCGATTCAAGCGCCAGTTCAGCTCTGCGTGTTCGCATCGGGAGCTGAGGTCGCATCCGCCTTGGGTGCTCGTGGCGGCGCCTCGGTGAGCGCTTTCATGCTGAGACGCACACGCCCCTTGTCATCGGCCTCGAGGACCTTGACCTTCACAATCTGGCCTTCTTTCAGATGATCGCCTACCGCATTGACGCGTTCATGCGCAATTTGCGAGATGTGCAGCAAGCCATCCTTTCCAGGCAGCAATTGCACAATCGCGCCGAAATCCAGCAAACGCATGACCGGACCTTCGTACACTTTGCCCACTTCGACTTCGGCAACGATGTCTTCAATGCGCTTCTTGGCCGCAGCACCGGCTTCACCCGAAACGCAGGCGATACTGATATTGCCATCGTCATCGATATCGATTTGCGTGCCAGTTTCACGTGTCAAAGCCTGAATAACAGCGCCGCCCTTGCCAATCACTTCACGAATCTTGTCGGGGCTGATCTTCATCTTGATGATCTGCGGCGCGTACTGCGACAGCTCACCGCGTGCTGTCGGCATCGCCTGCTTCATCAAGCCAAGAATGTGCATGCGCCCATCCTTGGCCTGGCGTAGCGCCACATCCATGATCTCTTTTGTGATGCCGGTAATCTTGATGTCCATTTGCAGCGCAGTGATGCCGCGCTCGGTACCGGCGACTTTGAAATCCATATCGCCAAGGTGGTCTTCGTCTCCCAGGATATCGGTCAACACGGCAAAACGATTGCCTTCCTTGATCAACCCCATTGCAACGCCGGCGACGTGAGCCTTCATCGGCACGCCAGCGTCCATCAGCGCGAGGCAACCACCGCATACCGAAGCCATCGAGGATGAGCCGTTCGATTCGGTGATCTCCGAGACGACGCGCATCGAATAGCCAAACTCTTCTTCGCTCGGCAATACGGCAACCAGTGCACGCTTCGCAAGCCTGCCATGGCCGATTTCGCGGCGCTTGGGCGATCCGACGCGCCCCGTTTCACCAGTCGAATAGGGAGGGAAATTGTAGTGGAACATATAGCGGTCGCGAAACTCACCTTGCAAGGAATCGATAATTTGCGACTCTTTGAGCGTGCCCAACGTCGCCACAACGATCGCTTGTGTCTCGCCACGGGTAAACAGAACCGATCCGTGTGTACGAGGCAACACGGTCGGGCGAATCGAGATCGGGCGAACAGTGCGAGTATCTCGACCATCGATTCGCGGCTCGCCATTGAGGATCTGGCCGCGTACCGTTTTTGCCTCAATATTGAACAGCAGCGAACCAACCGTATTTTTGTCCGGCGCTCCCTCGGCATCGGTGCAGAGTTCGGTCACTACACGACTTTTGATTTCATCAAGTTTGGCCGAGCGAATTGACTTCGACTTAATGCGGAAAGCTTCATTGATATCGTTTGCAGCCATTTCACCGATCTTGTCGATCAGCGCTTGAGGCGGCGCAGGAGGCGTCCATTGCCACTGATCCTTGCCGCCTTCATCGGCAAGCTCCAGAATGGCGTTGATTGCCGCCTGCTGGGCATCGTGACCGAATACCACCGCACCCAGCATCACATCTTCCGACAGCTCGTGAGCTTCAGACTCGACCATGAGCACAGCGGTTTCAGTACCGGCAACCACGAGGTCGAGCTTTGACACGGCCAATTCCGCCTTGGTCGGATTCAACACATACTGACCATCAACATAGCCTACGCGTGCGGCACCAATCGGGCCTTCAAATGGAACACCTGCCAATGTAACTGCGGCAGACGCGCCGATCATCGCCGGGATATCAGGATCAATTTCCGGATCACAGGACAATACTGTCGCAATGATTTGAACTTCATTGTAAAAACCGTCCGGGAACAGGGGGCGAAGAGGGCGATCAATAAGCCGTGATGTAAGAATTTCCTTTTCCGAGGGGCGGCCTTCGCGCTTGAAAAAACCGCCAGGAATTTTTCCGGCCGCAAAGGTTTTTTCCTGATAATCAACGGTCAACGGAAAGAAGTCCTGACCTTGTTTGACCTCTGTGCGCGCAACGCAGGTCACCAACACAACGGTATCGTCCATCGACACCAGTACCGCGCCGTCTGCCTGGCGCGCGATCTCTCCAGTCTCAAGCGTTACGGTGTGGCGGCCGTAGGTGAATGATTTTTTGATTGCTTTCATTTTGGGAATTCCCTCGTTGGTCTCAATAATTGCAAAACTGACTCTGCACGGCATCAGTGCAGCAAAAAATGAAAAAGCCCCGCTGAAGTTGGATTCAGTGGGGCTTTCGGATACTTCGGAAAATTACTTGCGCAGACCGAGTTTGTCGATCAGCGAACGATACGTTTCGAGCTTGGTGCGCTTGAGGTAATCCAGCAGACTGCGCCGCTTGCTAACCATGCGGAGCAAGCCGCGACGGCCATGGTGATCTTTTACGTGGGTCTTGAAATGCGCGGTCAATTCGTTAATGCGCGCGGTCAGCAGCGCGACCTGCACTTCAGGTGAGCCAGTGTCGCCTTTGGCGCGCTGGTATTGCTGCATTACTTCTTGGGTTGTTGCCATTTGAATAGTCCTCAATTCACGTGTCTTGTCGCAGACACTTGCGGCGCAAACCCAGAATGGGTAATTACGCTGAGCCATATATTGTAGCCGAAACAAACCAAAAAACACAAGAAAATCAATTGTTTTCGTCTATAGCACCGCCTGTCGCCATGAGCCGTACAGCGGTAAGTTTGCAGCCACCGCCTGACAATTTGGAGGCGCGCGCTATACCAAGAAAGTCGGACTCCCGATAAATTCGTACCTCCGTTTGATCAGCAAAGTCGGCTTTCAAGGGCGGATTTCGCCCTTCGCAGACCGCAGCCGCGGCGACCGAATCAAGATGAACTGCTGGCAGCGCCAGCGCCAAAGCATCTGGCGGCAAGAGATTCGCGTCACGCTCGCCAAGTGAGAGTTGGTCTAACGTCTCAAATGTGGTCGCGCGATCGATCGAAAAACCTCCGGTCGTCGTCCGCTGCAGCGCAGTCAAATGTGCGCCGCAGCCAAGCGCTTCGCCGATATCCTGCGCCAGAACACGAACATATGTGCCCTTGCTGACCAAGGTGTCGATTACCAAATCGACGCCATTCAAGCTGACCGCAGAAAGCGAGTGAACTGTGATGTTCCGCGGTGTTCGCTCGACCTCGATCCCCTGCCTTGCCAACTTGTACAACGGCACGCCATCGCGCTTCAGTGCCGAATGCATAGGCGGAATCTGGCTTCCGTTACCGACAAACCTTCGCAACACGTCGATTACTTCCTGACCGCTAACCGTTACCGGCCGCCGCTCCAGTATCTCGCCCTCGGTATCGCCGGTACTTGATCGCTCACCAAGTCTCAGCGTTGCGCGGTAGCCCTTTTCGGCGTCAAGCATGAAGCGAGAGAATTTTGTCGCCTCGCCCAAACAAATCGGCAGCAAGCCGGTAGCAAATGGGTCTAGCGTGCCCGTATGTCCTGCTTTGGCCGCGTTAAACAGGCGCTTTGCCCAGCCCACGGCGCTGTTCGACGACAGGTTAGCCGGCTTGTCGAGCAGTAACACACCACTGACGGCGCGCCTCTGTTTTTTCACGCCTACTCTGAATGCTTGGCGTCGTCAGCCACTGCATCGTCAATCAATTTCGACAAACGCACGCCGCGCTCAATGGAACTATCGACTTCAAAATGCAGTTGTGGAACCGTGCGTATCGTCAGCCGATGCGCAAGCTGGGAACGAAGAAAGCCGGCAGCACTCTGCAAGCCATGCTGGCACGACTCTATTTGCGCTTCGTTGCCCAAGGACGTGAAAAAGACTTTTGCGTGCGAGTTATCACGCGCCACCTCAACATCCGTGAGCGTAACCATGCTCACGCGAGGGTCACGCAACTCAAGGCGAATCAGCTCCGAGAGCTCTCGCTGGATTGCATCAGCGATCTTGCGATTACGTGCTTCCTGGGACATTCCTGTCTGCCTTGGCAACTACGCCAACGTACGAGCGACCTCAACGGTTTCAAACACTTCGAGCTGGTCGCCAATCTTGACGTCGTCATAGCCTTTAAGTGACAGCCCACATTCAAATCCGGCCTTCACTTCCTTGACATCATCTTTGAAACGCTTTAACGAATCAAGTTCGCCGGTATGCACAACCACATTGTCGCGCAGCAATCGAACATTGGAACCACGCTTGATCATGCCATCCAGCACAAAACAGCCGGCCACTGCACCGACCTTGGATATTTTGAATACGTTGCGAATCTCGACCAACCCAAGGACGGTTTCCTTGATTTCCGGTGACAGCATGCCGCTCAGGGCAAGTTTCACGTCATCTACGGCTTCATAAATGATGTTGTAGTAGCGAACCTGCACTCCAGAGGTATCAAGCAGTTTTCTGGCAGCCACATCGGCTCGTGTGTTGAACCCAATAACGATTGCTTTCGAAGCCAATGCCAAATTGACATCCGATTCGGTAATTGCGCCGACGCCTGCGTGCACCACGCTGACCTTGACTTCATCGGTGGACAGCTTGCCAAGTGCATGCGCAAGCCCCTCGTAAGAACCCTGGACATCGGCCTTGATAATAACGGCAAGTGACTTTACTGCGCCTTCGCCCATATTCTCAAAAGCGTTCTCCAGCTTGGCAGCTTGCTGTTTGGCAAGCTTGACATCGCGGAACTTGCCCTGACGGAACAGCGCAATCTCTCGCGCCTTGCGCTCGTCATTCAGCACCATCATGTCCTCACCCGCTGCAGGTACTTCGGTCAAACCCTGGACCTCAACCGGGATCGATGGACCAGCCTCGGTAATGGCCTTGCCGTTCTCATCCAGCATTGCGCGCACACGACCGAAGACCGCGCCAGCCAGCAGCATGTCGCCTTTTTTCAAAGTGCCGGATTGAACAAGGATGGTCGCAACCGGACCACGTCCTTTATCAAGCCGCGCCTCAATCACCACGCCTTTGGCAGGAGCGTTGCGCATGGCCTTCAGTTCGAGCACCTCAGCTTGCAACAAAATTGCGTCCAGCAAGTTGTCTATACCTTGCCCCGTCTTGGCCGACACGGGAACAAACATCACATCCCCCCCATACTCTTCAGGCAGGACATTTTCCGCAACCAACTCTTGCTTTACGCGATCAGGATTGGCGTCAGCCTTATCGATCTTGTTCATCGCAACGATCATGGGAACGTTAGCGGCCTTTGCATGGGCAATTGCCTCTTTGGTCTGCGGCATTACTCCGTCATCTGCCGCTACAACCAGGATCACCAGATCGGTAATCTGCGAGCCGCGCGCTCTCATTGCCGTAAACGCTTCGTGACCCGGGGTATCCAGGAACGTAATCACGCCCCGTGGTGTAGACACATGGTATGCCCCAATGTGTTGCGTGATGCCACCGGCCTCGCCCGAAGCAACACGGGCACGGCGAATGGTATCAAGCAAAGACGTCTTGCCGTGATCAACGTGCCCCATGATCGTGACGACTGGGGGGCGCACCTCCAGATCTGCATCGGTATGGACCACAGCTTCAGACAAATATGCTTCGGGATCGTCCGCTTTGGCTGCCTTCGCCACGTGCCCCATTTCACCGACGATGATCATTGCAGTTTCCTGATCAAGGACCTGGTTAATGGTGACCATTGATCCCATTTTCATCATGGTCTTAATGACTTCGGCGGCTTTGACCGCCATTTTTTGCGCGAGCTCACCGACCGTAATGGTCTCCGGCACCATGACTTCACGAACAATGGGTTCGGTGGGCGCCTGGAAATTACTGGCGGACTCGTCGTCATCATGACGATCCTTGCCACGCCTACCGCGCCAACCATCCCTGCCACCACTCGCATCGCCACGAGTCTTGATAGTACGGCGTTTCGCCATCTCGTCCTTCCAGGACGTAGCAGGCTTGACGGTCTTTTTAACCGTCTTCTTGTCAGCAGATTTATCGTCCTTTTCGCCGGGCTTCAGCACCGGTCGATGAAGCGTACCCTCGCTTGCTGCTGGCGGATCTTTCTTTAGTACAACCCGTTCACCAATTCGCGGACGGTTTTCAGCAACCGGATCGGCAGCCTTTGCGATCTCGATCGGCGCAACATCATCGGGGGCTGCAACGGTTTCGTCTTTCGTCGTTTTACGACGAGTTGTCTTCTTCTCGCTGACCTCGGTTTCGGCTGGTGGCTGCTCTGTAGTAGGACTTTCTTCGGAAGCCTTTGTCCGCTTTTTCGGTGTCGCTTTGGCCTTCTCTTCTGCTTGCTTGGCAAGCAATGCTGTCTGACGATCCTCTTCAGCCCGACGTTTAGCCAACTCCTCATCGTCGAGTATCGGCTGTGGAATTTCTACCGGCTTCTCAGCCTCAACCGCCTCAGTCGCTTTATCGACTTTCACAAAGGTACGCTTCTTGCGAACCTCAACTTGGATGGTTCGCGCCTTGCCAGTCGCGTCGGACTTCTTGATTTCGCTGGTTTGCTTCCGGGTCAGCGTAATCTTTTTCTTCTCTTCCTTGTGCCCGTGAGCCTCCTGAAGATAAGTCAACAGGCGCGACTTATCCTCTTCCGTCAATTTGTCAGCTGACGTTTTTTTCTTGACGCCCGCTGCCTTCAACTGTTCGATCAACAAATCTTCTGTGAGCTTCAGTTCAGTGGCAAATTGCGCAACGGTGGTTTGGGCCATTCGGATCCTGTCTGATGGTGCGTTAGATACTCAACTACTCGATATTTCACTCAAGGGCATGTGGCGACTAGGCAGGTTGGTCCGCAAACCATGGCGCCCGGGCCGTCATGATCAACGCTTTCGCCCGATCAGCTTCCATTCCGGTCATTTCCGTCAGCTCGTCTATAGCCAAATCCGCCAAGTCTTCCATGGTGCGAACACCTTTGGAAGCAAGCGTATGCGCCGTTTCCGCGTCCATACCTTCCATGCCAAGCAAGTCATCAGCAGCGGTTTCCATCGACTCTTCCGACTTGATTGCGTCCGTTACCAAGGCGTCACGCGCACGACGGCGCAGTTCGTTCACGGTATCTTCGTCGAACGCCTCTATTTCCAGCATTTCGTTCATCGGGACATAGGCCACTTCTTCGAGATTGCTGAAGCCCTCGTCAATCAAAATCTGCGCCACCTCTTCATCGACATCCAGCTTTTCGATAAACAGCCGCTGGATAGCTCCGTGCTCAGAGTCGCGTTTCTGGTTGGCCTCGCTCTCCGTCATGATGTTCAACTGCCAACCCGTCAATTCTGACGCGAGGCGAACGTTCTGGCCCAGTTTGCCAATTGCTTGCGCCAACTGCTCTTCATCCACGACCACATCCATGCTGTGGCGCTCTTCATCGACAATAATCGACGACACTTCGGCGGGGGCTAGTGCATTGATAACAAATTGGGCAGGGTCGGCCGACCACAAAATGATGTCGACGCGCTCGCCTGCGAGCTCACCTGTAACCCCCTGCACCCGAGAGCCGCGCATGCCAACGCACGTGCCGATTGGGTCAATTCGCGGATCATTGGACTTGACCGCAATCTTGGCCCTCAGTCCTGGGTCGCGGGCAGCCGCTTTTATCTCGAGCAAGCCCTCCTCGATTTCAGGCACCTCGAGCTCAAAAAGAACTTTGATGAACTCGGGCGAAATGCGTGACAGGACAAGCTGCGGTCCGCGCAAGTTGCGATCAATCTTCAGCAAATACGCGCGTACCCGGTCGCCAACACGCAGATTTTCCTTGGGGATCGCTTGATCACGTGGGAGAAGCGCCTCGATGCGGCCAGACTCAACGATCACGTTGCCGCGCTCAATGCGTTTGATGGTACCCGTAACCAGTTGTTCGTCGCGGGCAAGAAAATCACTCAAGATTTGCTCGCGCTCGGCATCGCGAATTTTCTGCAGAATGACTTGCTTCGCCGCCTGAGCACCGATGCGCCCGAAGTCTACTGCTTCCAGCGGCTCCTCGATCACATCACCAATAGCCAACCCTTCGCCACGCTCGGGGGCGTCGGTTATTGCAATCTGGCGGGCCGGCTCTTCGTGCTCTTCATCCGGAACGACCACCCATTGACGAAACGCGCCGTACTCCCCCGTTTGACGATCGATTTCCACACGAACATCGGCTTCATCCTGAAGAAATTTGTCGGTAAAGCGTTTCTTGGTCGCAGACGCCAACGCCAACTCCAGCGCTACGAAAATCGTTTCGCGGGGTACGCTCTTTTCACGCGCCAAAGCATCAACCAACAACAAAATCTCACGGCTCATTTCAAATTACTCCTGCATCGGTCTCGGATGACCACAGTTCAGATTCAAATTTCAGGTATCAGCCTGGCGCGCTCAATGCTGTCAAAGGGAACAGTTATGAGAACGTCACTGGGCTTGCTTGCAGCTTTTTTTTCTTTCGCCTTCAAATTTCCAGGGCTTTTTTTAGCAACCGAGCCCGCGGACTTTCCACCATCATCATTCGCAATCGAGAATACAACGCTCTCGCCCACCACCGACTTTATCGTCCCGTCGAATCGCTTGCGTTGATCAATCATCGTGCTTAGCTTGACCTTAGCCTTGGAACCCGCAAACCGGGCAAAGTCCGCCAGCGTTTTAACCGGCCGATCAAGCCCGGGCGAAGACACCTCGAGCCGGGAGAAGTCGATATTCTCAACCAGAAATACACGGCTCAAGTGATTGCTCACATCTGCGCAATCCTCGACACCAATGCCCTCGGGCTTATCAATAAACACCCTGAGTAAGCCAGACGCGGTTCGCTCGAAATCAACTAATTCGTAGCCAAGACCGCTGACTGACGCGCCGACAATAGTCCCGACATCCCTGGACACAGCAAATCCCCGGTTTCACGCAAACGGTACAAACAAAAAATGGGCCCGAAGCCCACCTGAAAAATTACAGCCCTTAATCTTAACACGGCCCAGAAAATTAATATATCCCGAACGTCCTACGTCACCCAAAATCGACGCGAGCTGCCGCAAGTAAGGTGTATCGCACTCTCCGCTCGCAGTCTCAGAAAACATAGGGCGAAACTGTGCACAATCAGTGGTTTGCAAAAGAATCCATAAATTGTTGCGAAAATGCCACATTAGGCAAAATGTGTGGAAACATTAGTCACCTTGGCGATAAACTCGCGTGGTTTGTAACGTTGTGATTTCATATATGAATTAAGCAACGGGATTTTCTCAATTTGTAACCACAATACGAGGCCTAAATGACTCATCTCAGAATGAAAGTCTTGCCCAAGGCACTTCTGGCGGCGCTGGTTGTATCGCCGCTGGCATTTGCGCAGCAAGCACCCGCACCGCAGAAAGTCGAAAAGATCGAAGTGACGGGATCGAACATCAAGCGCGTGGACGCAGAAGGCAGCGCGCCGATTCAGATCATCTCCCGGGAAGAGATCGAAAACTCCGGCAAGCAAACTGTTACCGAATTGCTGCGTACGTTGCCGACCAACGCTGGTGGTGGCCTGAACGATATTACCGGTTCCAACAGCTTTTCGTCCGGAGCATCCACTGTCTCCCTGCGTGGCTTGGGCTCGGCTGCCACTCTGGTTCTGCTGAATGGTCGTCGCATTGCCCCGTTCGGCCCTGCGGACCCGAATTTTGGCCAATCCGCTGTGGTCAATCTGGACTCCTTGCCGCTGGACGTGGTTGATCGCGTGGAAATCCTGAAAGACGGCGCCTCCGCCATTTATGGTTCCGAAGCCGTGGCAGGCGTAGTCAACATCATCCTGCGCAAGGACTACACCGGCGCACAGGTTACCGGCGTCTTCTCCATGAATCGTGACAGCGAGTACATGGTGTCGCGCGCGTCGACCACATTGGGCTTTGGCGACTTGGCCCGCGACCGCTATAACGTGTTCATGAACTACGAACGCGTAGAGCGCGAAGTGACCAAGGTCGATGACGTCATCAACTACATCCTGTACCCGACGCTGCAGACCAACGCCTCGTTCGCGACTTTCGCGCGCTATGGCTCGTCGTACGCCGGCAACTATTTGAACGGCGTCTACAATCTGGCAACCGGCCAAGCGACTGCCACGGCATTCCGTCCGACCGTTCAGCAACCGGCCAACTGTAATCCGGGTGCGGTACGCATCAATGGCGTATGCCGTTGGGACGTACCGTCGCGCCAAGACATCGTTCCGCAAAGCGATCGTGACAACTTCTTCGCCCGCGGCTCAATTGACTTCTCCGCAAATCTTTCTGGCTTTGCGGAGTTTGGCTTCAATCGCACCAAGACCTTCTACCGCGGTAACCCACAGGTTTACGGCGACTTTGGTGTCTGGTACTCGAGCACGGAAGGCCGCCTGGTTAACCTGCCTGAATTCCTGCCCGCCACGCACCCGAATAACCCGTTCGGCACACCGGTCATCCTGCGTCACCGCTTTACCGAAGTAGGCAACGGCGACCGCGAAACCGAATCGGAAGCAACTCGTGTCGTCGCCGGCCTCAAAGGGCTGTGGGGTACGATCGATTGGGAAGCTGGCGTCCTTTTCTCGAAGAACGAGACCGACGTAACCCAGTACAACCAGATCCGTCGCACTCCGCTGACGCAAGGCGTGTTGAACGGCACGTATAACTTCCTTAACCCGACCGCAGGTGCAATCAAGCCCAGCGACTTGCGTATCAACACCAAGGATCACGCCGAGTCGGAGTTCACCATCATCGACGTCAATGGCTCCAAGGAGTTGATGCAGTTGTCCGGTGGACCGATGGCGATTGCGGCCGGTATCGAGTTCCGCAAGGAAGATCGTGTGGCCAACCCTGATCCCGAAAAGCTCCGCGGTGAGGTTATCGGCTTCGGCGCAGCGTTCGCGGATGGCGAGCGCGACGTAACCTCGGCTTTCGCTGAGCTCAGCGTGCCATTCATGAAGAACGTCGAAATGCAATTGGCTGCACGCACCGACAAGTACTCGGATTACGGCCGCTCAACCACCCCGAAGGTCGGCATCAAGTGGAAGGTTGTGCCGAGCTTTGCGGTGCGCGGCTCCTTTGCTGAAGGTTTCCGTGCCCCCTCATTGACGGAAATTTCGCGCTCCAGCGTGACCGCGTTCTACAACGGCATTACCGATCCGAAGCGTTGCTTGCTTGGAACGGAGCCGGCCTGTGCGCAGACCGCTGCTGCCCTGCTTGAAAACGCCCAGCGCCTGGATCCGGAAACATCCAAGTCGTACAACCTGGGATTCATCTGGGAACCAATCAAGGATCTGTCGCTTACGGTTGACTACTTTGATATTCGTCGCCGTAGCGAAATCACCTTGCTGGATCCGGACCTGATCCTGGCCAATGAAGGTGCTACCACTGGCGTCTACGCCAACCGCGTTGTGCGTGGCCCGGTACTGCCAGGTGAAACCTTTGGCCCCTTGCAAGCCATCAAGACGTTCTTCTTCAACAGCGGCCAGACCAATGTCAAGGGTTACGACGTTGAAGCTCGCTGGAATGTCAACCTGGGTGCATATGGCAAGCTGCGCAACTCGTTCGCCATGACCTACTACGACTCCTACAACGGCAATTCCGCCGATTCGGAGCCGTTGACCGAGTTCGCTGGCTATGGCTTCCCACGTTACCGTGGTACTGCGCGCACGGTCTGGGACTACCGCGATTTCGTCGTTGGCCTGACGGGCAACTTCAACAAGGGTTATAGCGTATTGCGTGACCCGAACCTGACCTGCTCGACGGCAATCCGTAACAGCCAACCAGACTGCGTCGTACACTCCAACGTGACGGCCGATCTGTCTGTGCAATACACCGGCATCAAGAAATTGACGCTGAACTTCGTTGCACAGAATCTGTTTGATCGCAAACCGCCGCTGGATGCCAACGCTCGCCCGGTGAACTTTACGTATCACCCGTTCCGCAGCATTTACTACACGCTCGCAGCGACCTATCGCTTCAAGTAATGTAGTAAGCAACATCGCAAAAAAGGGAGCTTTGGCTCCCTTTTTTGTTTTTTGTCGGCCTGATTGATGGGCCATGTCTTTCTCGGCCATCTGCAACTTGCAAGCCCCGTTGAAACATCGCATAAAAACACGTCACGATTGTTGCGTTTTCGCAACTTACCAGTGAAACATTGTTGAATTTGCACATCATTTAACGATAATGGCGAGATTGGTTGCGAACCGTTACAAAAGCATATTCGAGAGTGTCGCAACCATGTGCCGAAGTCAAAGTAAGTCGTTTCAAAACAATGGGTTGAAATCGATTACCGAAAGCGGTCACTACGTAGTTTTTGTTTCTCCACAACGGGAGTCTTACCTATGAGAATCAAACAGAAGCAGATTTCGCTGGCTGTACTGCACGCGCTCAGCCTGAGCGTTGCAGTCGGTGTCAGCGGTAATGCCTTTGCACAACAAGCCGCAGCCCCGCAGACCACTGAGAAGATCGAGGTTACGGGTACGCGCATCCCCCCACCAAACCTGGAGGGTGCAAGCCCGGTTACGGTTATCGACGCCCAGTCAATCAAGATCGACGGTGTGCGTTCGGTGGAAAACCTGCTGAACAATCTGCCACAGGTTGTGGCCGACCAAGGTGGCAACATCTCCAACGGCGCCACCGGTACAGCGACGGTGAACCTGCGCAACCTCGGTGCCGACCGCACCCTCGTTCTGGTTAACGGCCGTCGTCTGCCCCCCGGCAGCCCGCGCCAGTTTGCCAGCGACTTGAACCAAGTCGCCGCCCCTTTGATCAAGCGCGTTGAAGTACTGACCGGTGGTGCCGGTGCCGTGTACGGTTCCGATGCTGTTGCCGGTGTGGTGAACTTCATCATGAACGACAAGTTCGAAGGCGCCCAGTTCGAAGTCAACCAGA
>JAEUNB010000318.1 GCA_016790625.1 Betaproteobacteria bacterium
TGGCTTGAAGTAGCGCATGGCTACGTCCATTAACCAGTCCGGTACCAGCCACCAAAATTTCTGTGCGGTGGTCCATGCCTCTGCAATGAATAGTGACACGATGAGTATCGCCAGAATGATTGAAAACTCCTTCCATGGGAGCTTTTTCTTCATTAAATAGACCCCTCAGTTTTCATGGTGTGCAGCTCGAATTCGCTCTCAAAAATCCGCTCGCTCCCCGTCACCGGATCCCGAAACCCAATCCCCTTCGCCAGCAACTGCAACGGCCTCGAATAATCCCCATCCAGGTCCTCCGCCGCCACATGATGCGGATAAATCTGGTCATTCAGAATCGGCAACCCCAATGCCGCCATCTGCACGCGCAATTGATGCCGTTTCCCGCTCACCGGAAACAACGCATATCGCGCAAGTTCGCCTCGCCGTTCGATCAATTCAATCCGCGTTTCAGCATTGGCCTCACCCGCCTCCTCGCGCATGCGCATGAAGTGATCGGCGTTGACCAGCCGGCTTTTGTATTCAAGCGGTAACGGAAGATCTTCGCGCCACCGCGCCACCGCCTCGTATTGTTTGCGCACCGTCTTCTGGCTGAACAGCGCCTGATAGATCCCGCGTGTATGCGGCTGCTTGGTGAACAGCACCAGCCCCGCCGTCTCGCGATCGATCCGATGCATAGGCGCCAGGGCATCAATGCCGAGTTTGCGCTTAAGACGCACCAGCAGTGTTTCCTGCAGGTACCGCCCGCCCGGTGTCACCGGCAAAAAATGCGGCTTGTCGGCAACGACGATCAGCTCGTCCTCGAACAGAATTTTTTCGTCGAAGGGAATGCGTGGCTCATTCTCGATGTGCCGATAGTAGTAGAGCTTCTGGTGCGCGCGGTAGGCCGCGTCCGGCAGGACCCATTCGCCGCGATCGTCGCGCACATCACCCTCGCGCATGCGGCGGGCGATTTCCTCACGTGGAATTGCCGGAAAGCGATACTCCAGATAATCGATCACCAGCCGCCACGGGCCGGCCGGCAGGGCGATCACACTGGGACCCACGCCCCGCTTCGTCGGCAGCAAGGCCGCGAGTTCGGGCGTCATGGACTTATCCCGCGTCGTTCAGCCGCTTGGCGCGTGCGAGGCGCCATTCGCTGTCGGCCTCACCGCCGTACACATCTTCCAGCGTGGTATCGGTTTCATGCAGATGAGTATCGAGCGCGATGCGGTTGTCGAACACAAAGCACTCGCCGTCCCAATCCTTCTCGGCATCGGGCATTTCCTTGAAGTAATTAAGGATCCCGCCCTGCAGCTGATACACGTCCATGCCCAGCGTTTTCATCCATGCGCTGGTTTTCTCGCAGCGAATGCCGCCGGTGCAATACATCGCCACCCGCTTGCCTTCAGCTTTCCACTCATCGAGATGATCCTCGACATACTTCGGGAAATCGCGGAAATTGACCACATTCGGATCGATCGCATTGTGAAAGCGGCCGAGTTTGAATTCGAAGCTGTTGCGGTTATCCAGCAGCACCACGTCGTCCTGCTTGATAAGTTCGCGCCATTCGGCCGGCGGCACATCGATGCCGGTCTTGGCGCCATCGATGCCGGCAATGCCCAGCGGCACGATCTCGTTTTTGCGCCGCACCTTCATTTTGCGGAACGGCACCGTCTTGCATTCGCTTCGCTTGAACACGATGCCGGCGAATTTCCCGCCGAAAGCAATGTCATGCTGCAGGGCATGCTCGAACGCATCGAGCAATGCGGTGCTGCCTGCCACCATGCCGTTAATGCCCTCGGTCGCCACCAATACGCTGCCGGTGAGCGGCACGGTCAGTTCGCGCAGGCGATCGGCCACTGCGTCCGGGTCATCGAGCTGGGCGAATTTGTAGAAGGCGCTGTGCCACAGCGGCTCTGACGGAGCGAAATTTGAAGTTGTGGTGCTGTTGTTCATCTTGATCTATTGGCGACTGCCCTCTCTCCAACCTCTCACTCCCACAGGGACTTCCTTCGGTCGCCGCATGCGGGAGAGAGACTAAAGGCAAGAGCGACGCTTGTTACGCGTAATGGCTATTTCTTCAACTGCAGATACTTCTGCTGATACTTGTCATTCAGTTTGGTCTGCCGGTCGGACAATTCAACCTCCCGGCCCTGGATAAAGATACGCTCGATGTTGGTGCGGATGTCCAGCGGATCGCCATCGGCGACGAAAAAGCTGGCGAGTTTACCGGTTTCCAGCGAGCCCAGGTTATCCGCAGCACCGAGAATCTGCGCCGGATAGAGGGTAATCGCCTTCAGCGCTTCGTCGCGAGCGAGGCCATGCGCTGCGGCGGCTCCGGCTTCGTAAGGCAGCGTACGGTCGGTGGCGGCATCGAATTCGCTGCCGCTACGCGCGATCGCAAACTTTACGCCCGCCTTGGCCAGCTGGCCGGCGAGGCGATAGACGCTGTCGGTATCATCGCCGCGCCGCATCGGCAGGCGCTGGATGCCGGCGATGATCACCGGCACATTGCGCTCGCGCAGCAGATCGGCAATGCGCCACGCATCCATGCCGCCTATGATTACCAGCTTCAGGTTGTAGCGCTCCGCCAGCGCCAGCGCGTAACGGATCTGCGGCAACTCATCGGCGCGAACGAACATGGGGCGCTGGCCGCTCAGCACCGGCCGCATCGCTTCCCAGCGCGTATCGACGGGCGTGTTTGCGTCGGCTGCTTTTGCCTTGGCATAGGCCGCAGCAGCTTCAAGTGCATCGTCAAGTGCTTTCAGTCGCTGCGTAGTCAGGCGCTGCATTTCATCCAGCCGCGACTGCATCAGTGTCGGAAACAATGCCGGATTGAAACGCATGGTCGGCAGGGTGATATGCAAGCCTACTTCGGGAATCAGGCCCATGTCTTCCCACGTCCAGCCGTCCAGCTGGATCAGTGCAGAAGTACCGGCGATCAGCCCGGTCGGTGATGCGCGCGGCACGGTCAGCGCGGCCAGCACGCCATTGGCACGCGCCACCGGCAGCAATTCACTGTCCGGGTTCACCGCCACCAATGCGCGTGCATTCGGATTCAGCGCACCCACTTCGGTGGTGTCCAGCGTCGACTTCACCGCCTGAATTTCAGCCAAACCGAGCGAGCTGTTGGCGACGATCAGTCCGGGATAAACGCGCTTTCCACCCAGCGAAATCACTTTCGCGCCGGCTTTGTCCGGTACCGAGGCAGCATCGCCGATAGCCGTGATCCTGCCGTTCTCTATCAGCATGCGGCCGTTGCTGATGACCGGACCGCTGATGGTGTACAGCGCGGCATTGGTGATCAGGATCGGTTCGCGCTGCGGTGGCGGCGGAATGTTGGGTGTGGCACTCACCAGCATGGCACTGGCGGCAGAGCCCAACAACACGGCCAACTGTGCGCCTTTCATATGCGTTCTCATTGTCCGTCCTCCGTGCATTCGTGCCAGTGCCCGCCGCTCCAGTAGGCGTCGCGGAACTGGCGGGACTTGTGCAACCAGTTCTGGAAGGCGAGGTAGTCGAGCAGCTCCATCGTTGGCGTGCGCGGCACGGCATCCGTAGCGCCTTCCGCCCGCGCGCCACCCGCCGCCGCAGCGGCACTGGCGCGCGCCAGCCGCTCCATGCGCAATGGCAGCGCCTTCGCCGTGATTCGTTCGCGCTCGGCACGTGCCTCCTCGCGCATCTGCGCATCGACGGCGAGATCGAAATACCGTTGCCCGTCGATCCACGTCTGTTCGGCGCGCGCTTCGGTGGAAAGCGGATGCGCGCTCCAAATGACGAAATCCGCATCCTTGCCCACTTCCAGCGAACCGGTGCGGCTGTCGACCTTGAGTTGCTTGGCCGCGTTGATGGTGACGAATTTCAGCGCTTCGGTTTCGCTGATGCCGCCATACTTCACCGCCTTGGCCGCTTCGGTGTTGAGTCGCCGCGCCAGCTCGTCGCTGTCGGAATTGAATGTCGTCAGCACACCGGCGCGATGCATGATGGCGCCGTTGTACGGAATCGCGTCCAGCACTTCCATCTTGTATCCCCACCAGTCGGAAAAGGTCGAACCGCCCGCGCCGATGGAAGCAATCGCGTCCGCCACCTTGTAGCCTTCCAGCACATGCTGAAATGTCGCGACGGTAAATCCGAACTCCTTGGCAATCTTCACGAACATGAAAATCTCGTCGGCGCGGTACGAGTGAATATGAATCACCCGCTTCTTCTCGAGGATTTCCACCAGCGTGTCGAGTTGCAGGTCGCGGCGCGGCTCCGGTCCGCTCTTCGGTGACGCTCTCCACGCGGCCCATTGTTGCTGATAGTGCTGCGCCGCCTGGAAAGCATCGCGCAGCACTTGCTCCACGCCCATGCGCGTCTGCGGATAGCGCGTGTTGGTGCCCGGCCAGTTGGCCTGCTTGACATTTTCGCCCAGCGCGAACTTGATGCCCGGAATCGCGCCGGCAAACTTGAGCGCATCAGCGTCGGCACCCCAGCGCAGCTTGATCACCTGGTTCTGCCCGCCGATGGTGTTGGCCGAGCCGTGCAGCACATTGGCTGCGGTCAATCCGCCGGCCAGCTCGCGGTAAATATTTACGTCGGTGGCGTCGATCACGTCGCCGACGCGCACTTCAGCCGTGATTGAACTGGTGGATTCGTTGATGCCGCCGCTGACTGCCGTGTGCGAATGCGCGTCGATGATCCCTGGCGTGACGTGCTTGCCCATCGCGTCGATAACAACGGCGCCTTCCGGTGCGGCCAGCGCTTTGCCGATCGCGGCGATGCGACCATCACGCACCAGCAGATCGGTCTGTTGCAGATTACCGGCAGCAGCGCTGGTCCAGAGGGTGGCGTTGCGCACCAGCACGACAGCCGGACGCTTCACCGGCGCAACCGAGAACGGGCCGGCGGGATAGCGATCAGTCAGCGGCGGGGGCAGCACATCCTTGCGCGCTTCGGCGCCAGCGCGAGTATCGTTGAACGCGGCGATACGTTTTGCCGACCAAACCGCACTCCTGCCACCCTGCTGCGCTGTACCGCGTAAGGCATCGGCAAAATGATCTGCGATCACGGTCTCGCGCTCGCCAGTGTTTTTGCCACACGGCAAATTGACCAGCAGCTGCCGCCCGCGAACAGTCACATCGCAATTGGCACCCTCGGTTTTCAGTTGCGGCCGCACACGCGTGCCGATGATCTCCCATTCCGCGGATTTGCCGGCCGAGGTCACGTTCCATTTGCCACGCGGGTCGAAGCGATCATATGCAGCAGTCGTGAAGGGCTGGCCGTCGACGAACGACACCTCGATCTCTGCCGTGTCGTTCTCGAACAGGTTGCCGTTGGCCACCACCAGATTGGCCAGCCGCCCGGTTTCCAGTGTGCCGAGCTGATTGGCTCCAATCAATTTGGCGGGCACCGTCGTTAGCGCCGCAAGCGCATCGCGCGCCGGCAAGCCGCGTTTCACGGCGAGGCGCAGATTCGGCCAGAACTCGCGCGCGCCTGAACCAGCGCCGGGGCCTGCGCCAGCCGGCAAGCCCGACGCGGTAATGGCGAACTCGATGCCCGCCTCCTGCAGTTCAGCCAGATTCGACGGTGCGCGCTCCCAGTGCTGCAACGCCTCCAGCGGCACATCGATCGCGCTGTCCGGATTTTCGATTTCCGGCGGCGCGGGGAAATTGAGCGGCACGATTACCGGCATCTTCAGCGCCTTCAATTGCGCGGCGCGACGATATTCAAGCCCGTTGCCCTTGGCAATCATGCGCAGCGAAAACTCATCGCGAATGCGGCTGGCGCGCTGGAAGTCCTGCTCGCCATCGGCCTGGAAGATGGCAGACTGCCGTCCCGCCAGCAATGGTTGCAGCGCCTCCAGCGAAGCATTGGGTTGAGGACGTTCTGCCGTCGAACCAGCGGCGCGCGGAAACTCATTGGCACCGCGATACCAGCGCGCGTCGTACAGCGTCTGACGGATCAGCGCAATCGCGCCCATCACCGAATTGGGATAAGCGCTCTCGCCACCGCGCTCGATTTCGGTCGAGAGATGCTGCGCGGCACGCGGCATCAGCACCATCGATTTCACGTCTGCCGCATTGGGCAGATCGATAAGATTAAGCAATGCGCCCTGCCCGCGCAGGATGCCGGTCGCCGGTGCTGCGAGCACGCTGGTAAAGCCGAGCTCGCGCGCCGCTTTGACCTCGTCAGCCTTGATTTCCAGTTGCGGTGCGATTTCCAGATCGGGACGCACCACGCGATTCTTCGCGCCCATGGCACGCGCGGCCAACGTGCGCGTCTCACCCGTGCGCGCGGCGCCTGGGGCAGCGGGTGCCGCCGCCGGCAGCGGTCGCAGCACTGCGGGCACGCCGACACTGCTGTTGAGATCGATAAAGCCCGCGTACACCGTGCGGCCATCCAGTTTCCAGATGCGCGCGCCAGCCGGAACGGCCACTTCCGCGCCGGCGGCCACGATCACGCCGTCCTTCATCACCAGCGTGCCGCGTTCGATGGTCCTGTCCGGCGACAGCACCAGCCGCGCACCGGTAATCGCATGCCAGCGCGGTGTGTTGTCACGCAGCGGTTCCACCCGGTCAGTGCCGACCTGGGCCCCGGCCAATCCGATTCCTGCGCCTGCGGCTACGGTCAGACCCGCCACGACAAAGAGCGACCTTGCCGTTGCTGCCGGCTTGCCGCCAAACATTCGCTTCATTGAGCGTTCTCCTGAATAAAAACGCCAGCCTTGCGCTGGCGATATCAAACTCACTGCGCACTCTACCCCTTCCGCGAGGCGTACAGCAAGAACGCGTTTTTTTTGGGCAGAATAGACAGTGCAATTCCTGCTAACAACAATGTGAGGCATCGATATGAAATCGTTTATTGCCCTGCTGGTTCTTGCTGCCGGCGTGGCCCTGCCGGCTCACGCCAATCGTGCCGTACTCTACGAACGCGGCAACTTTCGCGGCTTC
>JAEUNB010000369.1 GCA_016790625.1 Betaproteobacteria bacterium
ATGCGATCCATCGCCGGCGAATCATGCACAGCGAACTCGGCACCAACAAGCAGCTTGAGCTTTCTTTGCTCGGCAGCCAAATGCGCACGCACCGCTCCCGAGACGGAGCATTCATCAGTGATCGCAATGGCGCGATATCCCAGCGAGGCGGCTCGCTCAACCAGTTTTCTCGCGTGCGATGCTCCACGCAAAAAGGTGAAATTGCTGAGGCAATGCAGGGCAGCATAGCTGAGCTTCATCGCGTGCCAGTCAGGAAAAATAGCCGTGCAAATACCAGCGCTCGTCTTGGCAGAAATCGCGAAAAACCCAGCAGATTTCCTGCTGCGGATTGCGAGCAATAAAATATTCCCGGACTACTGGCCGGTTGTCCCACCAACCGGCTTCAACACGCTCCGCAACAGTCAAGAACTCCAGTAAGCCATGATGCTCGGGCACACCTCCAGTTGTAGAAATGGCCAGCGGAGGCGAGAGCAGCAACAAAGGGCGGGACTTGCTTTGCCGGCTATGTGGCGATTTTTCATGGCCGCCATCGGCACACCACGCGCGTTCTGGACGAGGATCCTCCATCAAGCGAATGGAGAAAACGCTACTCTCGCCCTTGTGCGCTTCACCGTCCAGACGAGATGCTATGCGCGCCAAAAGCGTCTGCCATTCTTCGTGATGTCCGTGTGCTGTCGGCAGCCAGCTCACGTTTTGCTTTTGAAAGTGAGACAACCTACCGGTCGATAAACCAATCGCGGATACCGGTTCCGCAAAAGGATGGGCACTCAGCCGCTCACGAATCAGGCACATCCAGTCAGCTGCATGACGGATGGGTTGGCGCGCACCAAAACCATGCCGGGTTACAAGCACCCTACCGTGCTTTAGTTCAAGCTCAATTTTGCTGACAGCTGCATCGCGCGCCCGAAGAAAACCTTGCATCTGCGCAAGCAGCATGCCGACCGGAACTGCAAGGCGCTCCGTATCGATTACCTCGAACGGCAAATCAATGTCAGCTCGGAAATTTTCAGCCAGCCGAATTGGAACACGGGGATCAGGTATTCGCGCCAGCGCGCGGTCAAGGTCGTGCACAACGATATTGCCCAAACGGCGATTGAGGCCTGTGCGCGGCTGTTGCAGCAAATCATTCACGCATGCAAAGCCCAGTGAATCGAGCACCTGCAACACCTCTGCCGGCCATGGGAAAAAAACCAGCGGAATCTCACCCAGATACTCCGGCAGATGCGCCGGGTCTGGACACATCAACATCTTTCCTCTATGGCGCGACGCCTTGGCAAGCAACCAGGCAGCAAGGGGAGTTGGTGCGACACCGATATCGACATTGAATCCCAACTCACCGATGCCAATGCGAATGCGTTCGGTAATTGCCGCGATCCCGCCGAACAATCTTAACGAGGCAGACACATCGAGCGAGGCTCCCTCACTCTCGATACATACCATCGGCGTGAACTGGCTTAACCATTCCGCAATTAGCGCAACCGTCTTTTTCTCTTTTTCAATGTTGCGAGGAATGACAATCAGACCCGTCGCCCTCGCCTGCGCGGCCGCAAGCGGCATTTGTATTTTTATGCCCGCTTGAAGTGCCTTGGGATTTGCCGCATGTACACAGGGTCTGGATGCCGTGCCATCACTGACTGCCAAGGGGATATCAACTAAATGACCCAGTCCGTCCCGGCAGTGCGCCTGCAAGCACAGGTCCGGCAAAAAAATGGAAATCCACAACATCACGCGTCATCTAATACTCGTGGCTGATGCCATGTTCCCGATTAGCGGGAGATGCAGGTTGCTGGCCGTATACCAGCCGCTGAAGCCACTTCCGTGCCGTGTGGGTGGACTTTTCTCGTTGCCGCTCAACTCGTGGCGCCTTTTTCAAACATGCCATCGAGCGCGGAGCCACGCTCACCGATTTCCCGGCAGGCAATCCGCGTCGCTTCAGAAATTCCACGCGCAAGACGCCACCGTTCTCAGGTCGCAAGGCGATTCGGGTCCCGGCGGGTGAGGGAAAGTTTGCAGCCGCGAGCGGACGCAGCAGGAAAGCTGCACTTTCACCCGAGAGTGCGGCTTGCAAAAGACGACGCAAGGAAACCGGGCTGCATCGCGTCTCCTTCAGGCGCAACAGCACGCAGCGGCATACCCCACTTTTCAAACCCTGCTCTGCAACCCAGAGTGCGTCTGCGGTACTTTTGGTACGAACAACAGCAAGTTGTTCAAGCGAAATTTCGCATTGGACCAACGCCGGTGCATACGGCACCCAGTTTTCTCCGGGGGGGATTATCCATAGCAGGCGGGTTGCTTCTACAGCAAGATTTTTCTTCGGACTGATAGCAAAAGCCTTCAGCAACAAAGATATCTCACCAACGCCGGTGCAATCGCAAAGAATCTCAGTCAATCCTGGCTGCTGCCACCCGCCTCCATGCAACTCGTCATTCAGGGCGTCGAACCCAGTAGCCAACACTTTCGGCATGTCGACCGACGATGAGCCGCCAACCTCTCCAATCCGAAATACTTTGGGATGCGAAAACGGATGTATGCCTGCCCTAACAGTACCGGTGGCCTTGTTGCGCAAAGAAAATTCAGAAGAATTGATGCCGCTCATAACTGTATAATTATACAGTTACCGAGAATTCGCAAGCATTTTTTTTGCTTCCCTGAACTACCTGCGTCCAAAAAGCTCCGAGCTATTCAACCGCTATCAAGCAAACCCGTTTTTTCTGTCAGACGCTGCCGCCGGTATTCACTCCGCTTCATGTCCAGATAATCCCGCCGCTCCAGTTCGTGTAATTGGCGCGGGTAACGCTCCGATGCACTGAACCAGTCGCTGATGCGTTTCTCGAATTGTTCCGACTCGGGCACACTGAGTGCCCCCAGGTAGGACTCGATCGCCAGGTAATAGCGCATCGTATTGCGTTCGATCAGGCCGCGCAGGCCATCGACATGCACTGGGCGCCCATCCATACCTTTGCCGGTTACGGTAAACCCTACCTTGTTACGACCTACGGTAGCGAGATAGGTTTCCATCGCTATTTTCCCGGAAATGCCGAAGCCATACGAATAGGATAGATGCAGAAAAGTTTCTCCGCTCTGCAGCGGCACTGCCTCGAGTCTGATCCGATAATCATGGGTACCGAGGGGGCCGCTATCGGCATTCAAGCTCACCAACAGATACTCGCTAGTTTGCGCGGCACGCTCCCAACCTAATGCAAGGCGGAAGGAGTCTTGTAAAGGCTGATCAGACTTCTTACCCACGTTCATCGTCAATAACGTGGCTTGACGTCCGCGCTCCACGCCGCAGTATTTGGTGTTCTGGTGCAGCGAAAGTATGTCGCACCATACCTGCGGGCCTGCCAGCGATGCACTTACCTTGGCGAACGGCTGGAAAATAACGGCGTATATCTCGCCGTCGATATTGCGCGGGCTTTGGCGCGACTCCAGCACCAACGGTCGTGAATACGGATTGTCGGCCAGCTCACTCGTCAGAGCCTGGTGTTTGGCGTGCAGGATTGCCGCCGGACTTGATTTCAAGCGATCTTCGGCCACAGTAGCCGCTTCAGCCTCGCTCATACCCGCGACAATCCAGAACACGATCGCCGCCAGCATCAGCAACAGGCAGATACCCGGGGAAAGACGGTTGTTGTTCATCCTAGTACTCCTTGTTTGCAATCGCACGGACAATATCGATCCATCGCCTGCCAGCGTGTCTGCCTGTGTTCACCTCAAAGCCAATAGACCCAGACCCTCGCCGCCTTTTCCTTTAGCCGCGCAAGCAAGGGACGGGAATGCCATGCATCGCGCGTGATTTCAGCCGAGGCAGCCAAATCCTTTTCAAACATCGCATTCATCTGCGCAGCGAACTCAATGCCGAGAACGACGGCGTTGACCTCGTCGTTATGCAGGAAACTTCGCCAGTCGAGATTGGTGGAACCTATCGTTGACCAAACGCCGTCGATCAGTGCCGTCTTGGCATGCAGCAAGGCGTCCTTGCGCTCATAGATCTTTACGCCAGCTCTGAGCAGCTCCGAATAGTACGAGCGCCCCGCGTGGAAAACCAGGGCCGAGTCCGTACTTCCCGGCAGGATGATCTTCACATCAACCCCGCGGCCAACCGCCGCAATCAACGCGCCAACAATTCTTTCGTCGGGCGCAAAATAGGCAAAGGTGAGATACACCGAAGTTTCCGCACTACCGATAGCGGAAACGAGCGTGTTGTACATCTGCCCCCCGCCCTCGTCGTCCGACGAACTGGCAATTGCCCTGACGACGTCCTTGCCCCGCTGCACGGGTGGAGGAAAAAAAATTCTCTCAGGCAGCGGATCGGCCTTCTGCTTCCGCCACGTTTCCAGGAACATCTTCTGGAAATCGGCTACCACCGGTCCTTCAACAAGCAGATGCGTGTCGCGCCAAGGCACTTTCCTGTCCTGCGGCGACTTGCCGGCAGATCGCTGCCCGGAGGAACCGCTGGAATAGACGCCGCTGATGTTGATGCCGCCGAGGAACGCACTCTGCCCATCGACAATCAGCAGTTTGCGATGATCGCGCTGGTTAACCTCCCAGCCTTTCCTCGCCTGCAGCGGATTAACCGGATTGAATTCCAGCGTTTTGATGCCACTGTCGCGCAATCGCTGGAAAAACTCCTTGGGCGTCTGTAACGACCCCACGCTGTCGTAAATCATGGCCACCTGGACACCTTGGGCCTGCTTGGCGATCAATGCGTCGGAAAATTTCCTGCCAATCTCATCGTCCTCGATGATGTAGGTTTCGACATTGATGTGGTCCTTGGCTGATGCGATTGCTTTGAACATCGCGGCATACGTTGATTCGCCGTCCCGAAACAGTTGGGTGCGATTGCCAATCACCAGCGGACTGCCGGCAATCTTCTCTTCCAGCGCTAGATGGCGCTCAAAAACCCCCGTATCCTCGCTACGGCTAATCAACGAGGCCAATATCACATTGCTTTGTTGCCGAGAAAGCTGTCCCTTGACCCCCTCCATCGCCACGGTTTGCTTCATCATCGGCTGCGTTTCGACACTTAGCGTTGGAAGAGCCGTACATGCACTGACGGCAAATATCGATACCGTCAATACAAGCAATCGCTGCCAGACGACTGTAGTATGGGACGGCGGCAAGATGGCAAACACGCTGCACCCCGGACAATAATTAATTGCCTCAAGCGTAATGTGACGACTCAAATGTCAACAGCAGCAAAATTCCCCACGACAGGTCGGAGAAAGTCCTACCTGTCCTACATATTCGGTATGGCCGTGGTTTTCGCTTCGCTACTCTGCGCGCCCCAATCAGGTACCGCGCAAACTGCGGGATTGATGTTGCCTTGCCGCGAAAGCGATACCGCTTGCGCCGACAAGATGCGACGAAAGAGCCTGCCAAAATTCCGCGACTTCTGGCGGGATGAAATGGCGCGTCCACTCCAGCAGCGCATCGGACCAGCGCCCGAGGAATTGTTGGTTCACCTCAACCTCGACAATATTGCCAGCGGCATCGCCAATCGACCGCGCCACGCCGTCTTAGCCGCCGATTTTCTGGCCGACGTCCGTGCGGCAATCGCCGAACTACCGCCGACGATTCTGCAAAAGCTGGGCGACCGGCTGGTCGGTATCTACTTCGTACGCGATCTGGGCGGCACCGCTCAGTCCGACTTAATCGACGGCGGCTGGTTCAGGCGCGATTTGAGCTGGATCGTATTAGATGCCGATGTACTCTCGCAACGCAATGCGAATGCATGGGCAACCTGGAAAGAAAACACGCCGTTCAAACCGAATCCGGCCTATGCGCTGAGCGCAACGATAGAAACTGCCGCCAACGACAATCGCAAAAACGCGATTCGTTACATCCTGCTGCACGAGATCGGGCACGTTCTGTCGATTGGCGAAAAAGTGCACCCGCCATGGGATCGGCCGGTCACCACGCTGGACGGTTTCTCCTTCGCGCAGCTTTCCTGGCAACTCAATGCGTCCAAAACGTATGTGTCGCAGTACGACCATGCCGGTTTCGCCGATCGCTCAAAGGTGGTGTATTACTTCGGCGCGAAACTGGACGGCGCAAAGATGCCGGAAATTTATCAGCGCCTGGAAAAGACCAATTTTCCTACCCTCTATGCCGCCACCAATCCAGGCGACGACTTTGCCGAATCGTTTGCCAGCTATGTGCACACGGTGATGCAGAAGCGTCCCTGGGAAATCAATATCCTCGCCAACGGTAACCCTATCAAAACTTATCGCACCTGCTGGGACGAGGTGCGCTGCGCAGAAAAACGCAAGTTGCTGGAGAAAATTCTCGGTATCGCCAAAAACTGAGCGGTAAATGACAGAAATAAGACTGTTGCGCCGATTTCATGGGCCGAAACTGTTGCAAATTCGCTACAGAGGCATTTTGCTATGCAACAAATCGCTAAAATCCTTTCAGCGGCAAACAGCTTCTCAAAGGCCGGCAGGCCAATAAGCCGCCCCGCAATCGGCGCTATGTTCAACCGCAGCAAAACAATCAGGGGTTCGTCCATGAAAAAGAAAATCATCGCGCTGGCCTGCACGCCGCGCTCGCTCGCCTGGGGTCTTTCGGTGGCAGCCGCCATCGCAGCACCCGCCGCCTTCGCACAAACCGCAGAAACCAAACCTGCGGCCAAACCCGAGGCCGGCAAGCTGGAAACCATCGTCGTTACCGCCGAGCGCCGGGAAGAAAACATCAAGGACGTGCCCGTCTCCATCTCCACACTGAGTGGCGAAAAGCTGGACATCATCAACTCCGGCGGCCAGGACATCCGCATGCTGGCCGCTCGCGTGCCCAGCCTGAATATCGAATCCTCGTTCGGCCGCGCCTTCCCGCGCTTCTACATTCGCGGTTACGGCAACACCGACTTTGACCTGAACGCATCCCAGCCGGTATCTCTGGTGTACGACGATGTGGTGCAGGAGAACCCGATCCTGAAGGGTTTCCCGGTATTCGACATCGCGCAGATCGAAGTTTTGCGCGGGCCGCAGGGCACGCTGTTCGGCCGAAACACACCGGCCGGTGTGGTCAAGTTTGATTCCGTGAAACCCTCGCAGCAGCAGGACGCCTACGTCAGCGCCACCTATGCCGACCACAACGCCCAGAACATCGAAGGTGCGTTCAATCTGCCGATCAACAAGGAATGGGCTGCACGCATCTCCATTCTTTCGCAGACCCGCGATGATTTTGTCAAAAACACCTATGCCGCCGGCAAGACACGCACGCTCGAAGGCTATGACGACAAGGCGGCACGCGCGCAGCTGCTCTATGCACCGGACAACAAATTCAGTGCGCTTCTGAATGTCCACATGCGCCAGCTGGACGGCAGCGCCCGCCTGTTCCGCGCCAATATCATCAAGAAGGGCACATCTGACCTGGTTGCCGGCTTCGACCCCGAGCGCACCTCCATCGACGGCATCAACTCTCAAACACTGGACAATTACGGCGGCAGCGTGCGCCTGAAGTGGGATCTGGGTGGCACCACGCTGCACTCCATCACCGGCTACGAGAAAGTGAAGTCGTTCTCGCGCGGCGATATCGACGGTGGCTTTGGCGCCGTGTTCCTGCCCTCCTCCGGCCCCGGCTTGATCCCGTTCGATGCCGAATCGGCCGACGGCATGCCGAAACACAAGCAGATCACACAGGAATTCCGTCTTGAGTCCAACAGCAAGGGCCCGACCAAGTGGTTGCTCGGACTGTATTACTTCAAGGAAGACCTGAAGATCGACAGCTTCAATTACAGCTCGATCGGCGGCAACACCCAAAACGGCTTCGCCCGCCAGGATCAGGAGAACAAGGCCTACGCGCTGTTCGGTTCAGTGAATCACAAACTGTCCGACAAGTTCACCGTGCGTGCCGGCTTGCGTTACACCAACGACAAGAAGGACTTCACCGCCGATCGTCTGCAGGCGCCGCCGTTCTCGCCAACCTTCATCGGCCGCCTTACCACCAACACCTCGGCCTCCAATGTCAGCGGCGATCTCTCCGGTACCTATCAGATGACGCCGGACACCAATGTCTATGCCCGTCTGGCGCGCGGCTTCCGCGCACCGAGCATCCAGGGCCGCCTGCTGTTCGGCGATTCGCTGTCGATTGCCGATTCGGAAACCGTCACCTCGTTCGAAGCCGGTATCAAGAGCGACCTGTGGAATAAGCGGGCACGCGTCGGCTTCAACGTGTTCAGCTTCGACGTGAAGGACCTGCAACTGACCGCCGTGGGCGGTACCGCCAACTTCAATCGCCTGATCAATGCCGACAAGGCGCAGGGTCAGGGCTTTGAAATGGATCTGGAGGCCTACATCACCGACAACCTGCTCGCCACCGTTGGCGCCAGCTACAACAACACCAAGATCAAGGACGGCAACCTGTCTATCGCTCCCTGTGGCAGCGGCTGTACGGTGCTGGACGGTCCGGGCCGCCTGCCGGGCACGGTGTCAATCAACGGCAACGTCCTGCCGCAAGCACCGAAGCAAGTGTTCAACATGACGCTGAAGTACACACGCCAGATGACCAGCAGCTCCGAGTTCTTCATCTACGGCGACGTGGCACACCGCGGCAAGATTTCCTTCTTCCTGTATGACGCGAAGGAATACACCGGCAAGGCGCTGACCGAAACCGGCATGCGTGTTGGCTACAACTGGGACTACGGCAAATACGAACTGGCCGGCTTCGTGCGCAACATGGAAAACCAGATTCGCGTCGTCGGCGGTATCGACTTCAACAACCTGACCGGCTTTATCAACGAACCACGTACTTTCGGCCTGCAGTTCAAAGCCAAGTTCTGATCGGCTTCACCGCTATACAAAAAGCCCGCCCGGGAAACCGGGCGGGCTTTTTCATGGGAGAAACATATGAAATTCCAGCATTGGCGCGGCTTGACAGGCATTTTCACGCCAGAGACAGCGCCAGTGCTTGAGTTTAGCTACTGAGTTTTTGGGCGAATGCTTGACCGGGCGAATGGCTAACTAAACCGCTTCGCCAACTTCGGGTAAAGCCGGTCCAGATCATCCTCATCCCACTCTTCCCCGGCAGGATCATCGGGCCAGTTGGATTGCCGGCGCGGAAACGCCGAACGCGCCTGCGTGGTTTTGCGGCACCACGCATCAACCGCCACCGACTGCCAGCCTTCGACCTGGCAATCGATATCCTCATCTTCTTCCTCGATTGCCGAGGCAAGCGAATCCGGCTCGGCGAGCGCCGTCTTGTAAACCTTCTCGCCACGCGAAATCAGCCAGCCGCGAAAGTAGTCGAAGCTGTCGTCCGAGCAACCGCCACCAATGACATAAGCCGCGCCCCACAGCGGCCACGTATAGGACTCCAGAAAGTAAGCGTAGAAGATGTGGTGAAATTCGGCGATCTCGTCTGCTGAAATGTCATCGAGCAGGATGCCCAATTCTTCGAGTTGCTGCTCTGCGTCGCCATCCGATGCATTGCGGGATTTGTCTATTAATTTCCAGAAAGTTAGGTTGTCCATATTTAGGCTGGTTGATGATGGGTTTGCAATACAGGTCTTCAAAGAAATAGATGCGGTATCAACAGTGCCAAATCTAAAAATTTTGTATTGACGTCATTTGATCAAGCCAGCCAAAGAAAACTCTCCGGCAGACCGGCACCTGATGGAGCCATTCTCTGGAGCTTTGATACCAGCCTCTGGACGCATTGAAGGTCTGTCGTAACACCCACCCGCATCTCCGCTTCGGCAGGCTGGACAATCTGAAAGTCCCAAGTAGATAAATTTACGCTGAAAGTTCCTTCGCAGGATCGGTCGATGACTGTGTCAGGGAAATACCGATATGTCGCCTCATTTTCGGTACGAGAAAGCAACGTCGCTTGGTGGTGAAAAATACTCATGATTGATTTCAAACAAAACCATGCGTTAGCTGATTTTTGTATAACTGGAATATAGCCTGTATCAGAACCAGGAGACTTGTATAGACTGTACGCACCACTCCCGCGGAGACCCGTGTTGACGCAGCGTTACATCCCATTGTGCGGCATCCTGCTCCACTGTTTTTGGGCCTCGATCGCGCCCGCCGCCTTCGCGCAATCACCGACCGATACGCAAACGCTGCAGGAACAGACCAATCAACCGCTGGTGCTGCGCGGCGACGCCCGCTGCACTCGGTGTCACAATGAAAACACGTCACCCAACATACTGCTGATCGGCCAGACCAAGCACGGCACGCGCGCGGATGGACGCACGCCGCCGGCCTGTACCGCCTGTCACGGCGAAAGCCGGCAGCACGTTAACGCACCGGACGAGTTGCCGAACGCCACCGCAAAGCGTCCCGCGCCGGATGTGCTGTTCGGTGCGCGTCGGGGGCTGGACATCTCGTTGCGCAATTACGCCTGTCTCGCCTGCCACGAACGCGATGCGAAACGCTCGCACTGGGACGGCAGCGCGCACCAGGCGGCGGATGTGGCGTGCGTCGATTGCCACAAGGTGCACACCAACCACGACAAGGTGCGCGATCGCCGCACGCAAGCCGAGGTCTGCGTCGCCTGCCACAAGGAGCAGCGCAACGAATTCGCCAAGCCTTCGCACCACCCAGTACCCGAGGGCAAGATGGGCTGCACCGATTGCCACAGCCCTCACGGCGGCACCGGGCCGAAGTTGCTGCGCCGCGACAGCGTCAACGACACTTGCTACACCTGCCACGCCGAAAAGCGCGGCCCGTTCGTGCATCAGCACCAGCCGGTGGCCGAGGATTGCGGCAATTGCCACAATCCCCACGGCACCGTGGTGGAGAACATGTTGAAATCACGCCCGCCATTCGTTTGCCACCAGTGCCACACGCCGCACGGCAGCCAGATTCCGCAACTGATGGGGCGAGGCCAAAGCAGCGCCCTGCTCGGCCCCACCAGCAACGGCCGCTCCGGCATCAACATTACGCAGGGGCGAGGCTGTGTGAACTGCCACACGCAGATTCACGGCAGCAATAATCCCGCCGCAACCAACCCGACACCGAAGACGAGGTTCCGGTGAGGCGGCAGAAGACAATCAGGCGGGTGGTGTTGGCCGCGCTGGCGGCGCAATCCGCCTGCGCTTGGTCGCAGACGGCACCGAACGAACCGGTGCGCGAAGCCGTGCGCAGTCTCATCACGCCAGACGTCAGCGCTGTCACCGTAGGCGCAGAGGCGATCGATGGTGAACGCTCGATCTTCAGCCAGTACCGCGACTGGCGCGAACACGACGGCGCGCTCAAGCTCGATCTCGACTTCCTGCGCCGTGAAGCAGGCACCGGTACCTGGACACAATTCACCGCGCGCGATCTGGGTCTGGCCACGCGCGAACTGGTGGCGCGCGTGGAGCGGCAGGGAAAATGGAAACTGTTTGCCGACTACAGCGGCGTGGTGCACAACGAACTTCGTAGCGTCAACACCGGGCTCATTGGTGCAGGCAGCGCGACTCCGGTCGTCACACGTCTGTCCGTCGTCGGCAGCGGACGCAATCTCGATCTTTCCACGGAACGCCGAGTGATGACGCTGGGCGGCGAGATGCGTTTCTCGCGCGAATGGAGCGCGGAGCTGTCGCTGAAAAACGAAACACGCGAGGGCTCTCGCCTTTATGGTCGCGGCTTCCCCTGCCCGACCACGCTTGCGCCCACACCAGTTTGCAGCGCGCTCACCGCCGGCGCCACGCAATGGGCGCTGCTGATGCTGCCCGAACCGATCGATTCCACCACCCGCCAGCTGGAAGCGAAGCTCAACTACGCCGGCGACGATCTGGTGTTCGCCGCCGCGTACTACGGCAGTTTCTATCGCAACGAGGTCGGCAATCTCACGCCAACGATAAACGGCAATCTCAACAACCCGCTGGGCCAGCCGATGGGCACCGGCGGTGGCGTGACGTTGAGCGATGGTTTGCGCAGCATCCTGCAATTACCGCTGGCGCTGCCGCCGGATAATGCCGCGCACCAGCTCTCGCTCACCGGCAACTACGCCTTCTCGCGCGAGACGCGCGCCACCTTCCGCTTCGCCTGGACGCACGCCACGCAAAACGAGGACTTCGCCGGAATGGGTCTGGCCGATGCGCCAGCGGGCCGCAGCAACCTGGGCGGCGTGCTCGACACCACGCTCGCGCAAGTAGGCCTCACCATGCGGCCGGCGCGCGAACTCGCCCTGCTGGCGAACTTGAAATATGAGGACCGGCACGACAAGACACCGCTGGATTATTACGGCCTTGCCGGCAGCGCCCGCTTCACTAACGGCAACTTTTCCCTCACCACGCTGAAGGCAAAAATGGATGGCAGCCTGCGCCTGCCGCAGGGTTATCGCGTGACACTGGGCGCCGATTACGAATCGCTGGATCGCGGCCAGCTCACTGCGACCGACAGCAACGGCGGCATCTCCGGCTTCCGTAGCGAGACCACGGAGACAGGCCTGCGCGCGGAACTGCGCAAACCGTTCGCCGATAACTTCTCCGGCAGCATCGTCGCCATCCACAGCGAGCGCAAC
>JAEUNB010000405.1 GCA_016790625.1 Betaproteobacteria bacterium
GAGAAGCGCCTACGCTGCAGAGCATTCTCGGCATGTTGATGCGTCCGGTCGTCTGGCTGATCGGCATTCCGTGGAACGAGGCACATACCGCCGGTTCCCTGATGGGCACCAAGACAGTATTGAACGAATTCATTGCGTTCCTCGACATGGTCAAGTTGGCACCCGACGCACTCTCGGAGCGCAGCAAGGTGATCATGATTTATGCGCTGTGCGGCTTCGCCAACTTTGCCTCCATCGGCATCATGATCGGTGGTCTCGGCACCATCTGCCCCGAGCGTCGTCGCGACATTATCGACCTGGGTTACAAGAGCCTGATCGCAGGTTCATTGGCCACGCTGTCCTGCGGCGCCCTGGTTGGCATGATCTATTAGGATTTTCCCCATGAGCATCGTCACCGATTCCGCGCGCGCCGCGAAAGCCACCCCGATCGTCGTCGTACACATCAGCAATTTCGATGCGTTTCTTGCCCATACCGATGCACGCACCAGGTCATGGCTGGCAGCAACCGATTTCCGCGCCAAACCGCATGCGCATGCATTACTCCCGGCAACGGAAGGCGGTATCGGCCAGGTGCTGGTAACAGTTCGCGACAGTGGCGATATTTACGCGCTGGCGCATTTGCCGCTCGCACTGCCGCCGGGCGACTACACACTGGCTACGCATCACGATTCGCTCGACGACTATGCCGCCATGTTGGGATGGGGGTTGGGCAGCTATCAGTTTTCGCGTTACAAAAAAAATGTGCGCGCACCAGCCTCGCTGGTGATCGCAGCCAGCGACAACGCGGAGCGCGCGGAAAAAATCATTGCCGCTTCCACGCTGATACGCGATCTGGTCAATACACCGACTGAAGATATGGGGCCGCAGCATTTGGCCGAAATCGCTCAGTCACTGGCAAAAGAGTTCGGTGCCACCTTCCGCGAATGGGTCGGAGATGACCTGCTCAAGCACAACTTCCCGGCCATACACGCTGTCGGCCGCGCCAGCCATCGCCCACCGCGCCTGATTGAGCTCACTTGGGGCGATGAAAAACATCCACGTGTCGCCATCGTTGGCAAGGGTGTTTGTTTTGATACCGGCGGCCTCGACATCAAGGGCGCCGACGGCATGCGCCATATGAAGAAAGACATGGGCGGCGGCGCGCATGCGTTGGGCTTAGCAAGACTGATCATGGCCATGAAGTTGCCGATTCGCCTGCACATGCTGGTGCCTGCAGTAGAGAACGCGATTTCCGGCAACGCCTATCGCCCTGGTGAAATTGTCGCCACGCGCAAAGGCATCGCGATCGAGATCGGCAATACCGACGCCGAAGGCCGCGTGGTGCTGTCCGATGCACTGGCGCTCGCTGCGGAATCGAAACCTGATTTGATCATCGACTTCGCTACGCTAACCGGCGCCGCGCGCGTGGCGCTTGGTCCGGAGTTGCCCGCCACCTTCGTAAACGACGACGCGCTGTTCGGTGAATTGAATGCTGCCAGCGCCGCGACGCGCGACCCGTTGTGGCGCATGCCTTTGTGGCAACCCTACAACGACCTGATCAAGAGCAGCATCGGCGACATCGTCAATACCGGCGGCCCGCAGGCAGGTTCGGTGACGGCGGCATTGTTCCTCGAACACTTCGTGCCGCGCGAACAAAAGTGGATCCACATCGACCTGTTTGCATGGACACCCAAGGCCAAGCCGGGTCGTCCTGAAGGCGGTGAAGCGCAAACACTACGCGCCACATTTGCGATGCTTGAAAAGAAATACGCACGCTAAGCGCGCTTTCCTGCCGCGTGCAAACAGCGGCGCAGAAAACATAAACTCTAGCACCGGCGCGGCTTTCGAACTAAAAATAGCCCAGAAGCCGCACCAATGCTAGAGTTTGACCATCTTGCGTTGACTGTCCTATCGGCAAACGCTGGCTGGGCAAGGTGTGCCGAGATACTCCCAGATATACGAAGTCAACGTCACCGGACCACCGTAAAGACCCAGGCCATCCGCAGCAAATCCTCGCTTGGTGTTGTTGGCTGCCGGGCTGTTGCCTGAAGGCGGATCGTTTACTTCGCGGAACACCTCCT
>JAEUNB010000131.1 GCA_016790625.1 Betaproteobacteria bacterium
CGGAAAGAACATTCACGAAACCCGCGAATGGATCATCCGCAACTCGCCCGTGCCGATCGGTACCGTGCCGATTTACCAGGCGCTGGAAAAAGTCGACGGAAAAGCCGAAGACCTCACCTGGGAAATCTTCAAGGACACGCTGATCGAGCAGGCCGAGCAAGGCGTGGACTACTTCACCATCCACGCCGGCGTGCTGCTGCGCTATATCCCGATGACCGCGAAGCGCATGACCGGCATCGTTTCGCGCGGCGGGTCGATCATGGCCAAGTGGTGTCTCGCGCACCACAAGGAATCGTTCCTCTACACGCACTTTGAAGACATTTGCGACATCATGAAAGCGTACGACGTGTCGTTTTCATTGGGCGATGGTTTGCGCCCGGGTTCGGGCTACGACGCCAACGACGAAGCGCAGTTGGGTGAACTGAAAACACTGGGCGAACTGACGCAGGTCGCGTGGAAACACGATGTGCAAACCATGATCGAAGGCCCCGGCCACGTACCCATGCATCTCATCAAGGAGAACATGGACCTGCAGCTGAAGTACTGCCACGAGGCGCCCTTCTACACGCTGGGCCCGCTGACCACCGACATCGCACCAGGTTACGACCACATTACCTCGGCGATTGGTGCCGCGATGATCGGCTGGTACGGCACCGCCATGCTCTGCTACGTGACGCCGAAAGAACACCTGGGCCTGCCGGACAAGAACGATGTGAAGGACGGCATCATGGCGTACAAGATCGCCGCGCATGCTGCCGATTTGGCCAAAGGCCATCCCGGCGCGCAAATTCGCGACAACGCGCTATCCAAGGCCCGCTTCGAATTCCGCTGGGAAGATCAATTCAACCTGGGACTCGATCCGGAAAAGGCCAAGGAATTCCACGATGAGACCTTGCCGCAGGAAGGCGCCAAGCTCGCGCACTTCTGCTCGATGTGCGGGCCACATTTCTGCTCGATGAAGATTTCGCAGGATGTGCGGGATTTCGCGAAGGCAGAAGGCGTTTCAGAAGAAGAAGCGCTGGAGAAAGGGATGGAAGTGAAGGCGGTGGAGTTCGTCAAGAAGGGCGCCGAGATTTATCACAAGTCCTAGCACAGGGTTTCCAAATCCAAGCACTGGCGCGCCTTTCAGGCTGAAAATGCCCGGCAATCCGCGCCAGCTCTTGACTTTGCCAGTCAGCTTCGACACCACCACGCACTACGGCAACTGCTGCCCACTGCGCGACCTCACCTGCACGAGGTCGGCATTGTCGATTGCACCCGACACATTCACATCGAAGCGGCAGTTATCCGCGCTAAGCGGCTGGTTGCGCCGGATTTTTTGCGCGCTGATATCCGCCGCACTGACCAGACCGCTACTACTGGTATCCCCGGCAAAAAAGTTGAGATAGACCGATGCCGTGGTCGCGCCGCTCACATTGTTGGCCGTGACTTTGACGCGCTTGCCGTCGGGGATGTCCGCCAGCGAGATCATCAGGTCGCCGCCCCCGCCGGTGACATTCTCAACGGATCCCACGGCAACATCGTTCACATCGGTCACCGTCACGGCGCCGAAACCGGTTATCGCTGCCGGAAAGCGCAGCACCACCTGCCGGCCGGACGTGGCCTGGCGCGGCTCCACCGTTGCGGCACCGGAGAAATCGGCCACCGCCAGATCGATCGGCACATCGCAATCGCCAAAGCCTGGATGCGTCAGCCGCGAAAACGCATCGGTGAGAGCGAAAACACCCACCACCTCGAATATCGCCGTGCCCGTTCCGGCGGCGTGCGTTGCGTTGCCGGCCTGAAAGGCGAGGATGATGCAGGTGCCTTCCGAGATGCCGATAACCAGACTGCCGGAAATAGTGCAAACCGATTGCGTGCCCGAGGAAAGCGACACCGGATTGCCGGAGGTTCCTCCGGCAGCAAGGAGAAAGCCGCTGCTGCCGGCCATCACCTGTGGATACGGTCCGAAAAAGATCGGCTGCAGCTTGGGCTGAATGGAAACGGTGATGTTGCGCGTTGCCGCCGGGCTGACGCCGTTCGACGTGGTGATCACGCTGGAATAACTACCCACCGCCGTCGGCGTTCCCGACAACACGCCGCCGGACGACAAGGACAACCCGGGCGGCAGCGTGCCGCTGGTGCGGGCAAATGTCGGTGCCGGCGTCCCACTGGCGGTGAAGGTGTAGCTGTAAGCGGTGTTGAAGTTGCCGCCCGGTGGCGGATTGCCGGTGAACTGTGGTGCGGTCTGCGCGTGACCGGCAGCACTCGCCACCATGAGAACAGATGCCAAAAGCCAAGCACTGGCGCGGCCTTTCAGGCATTTATGGCCCGGAGGCCGCTCCAATGCTGGGGTTTGCTTCGCCTGGCGAAAAAGGAACGTCACGAGACACTTGTGCTTCTGACGGGGCTGGCGGTGAACACAAAGGCGCACAGCAGTGCCGAAAAATCCGGGCTGGAGCTGTCGATGCCGGGACCGGTGGGGAACTGCCCCTGCGTGGCGAAGGTCAGCCGATCTCGTATTCGCCACGCGCATTTGTAGGTCACCTGCAACCGCTCGCCCAGTTCGCGCGTGGTGATTTTGCCGCGCGTGATCGACAGCAGGTACATGGCGTACAGCCACTTGGTCAGGCTGGTGCTGCTTTTGTGCAGGAAGGTGTTGGCACAGGGGTGAATCTTGTGACCGCATAACTGGCAGATGTACGCCTTGCGCGTTTTGAGTTTGTAGAAACGCGCAGTGGTGGAATGGCAGCCCGGGCATGCGCCCAGCTTGGCGAAATTGAGCTTGAACAGCGATTCCAGGCACGAGTCTTCGCTCGGCATGGCATGAACATTTTCTCGGGTCATTGCATTCCTCCTTTCGTCAATGTGGCGCATGCCGTAGCGCGCGGCGGAAGCGGCAGCAATAGCAACAGGGCCGACGACAACGGGTTCAGGCACGGCATTCATGGCTGGTCACATGCTTCGTGCTGGTCCGGGCGCCAGTGCATCACCACTTCGGATTCGCGCTGTCCACTGACGACAAAGCCCGTGCGCCGGTATAGCTGCCGCGCCGCACCTCCACGCGCGACAATCAGCTGTACCGAGCCATTCGATGCTGCGGCCTTGCCCTGAAGCCATTCGATCAGCGCGGTGCCCCAGCCATAACCGCGGTACTCAGGCAGCAGCGCCATATCAAGCAGGTGCCAGTCCGCACCATCGCGAGCCACCGTCAGCCTGCCCATGACGTGTCCGTACTGGTCGCAAACCACATAAAACTCTGCCCCGGGAAAACGCCGCCTGAACGACGCCGCCTGCGCGTGCAACTGCATCGCCAGCAGCGCACGCACCGCATCCTGCGGCAGGTGGGAAAGCGCCTCGTGCGACACCCGGTGGGTGGCGCGGTACAAGTCCAGCAATCGCTCGTGATCGGCATCCTCGACCGGCCGCAGCGATGGCTGCAGCAACGCGCGCGGCAACGCGGTAGCCGATTGGGCGGACAGGGGAAGCGGCAGTGGCGGATGGCACGGCATGACAAATCCGGCTTCGGGAATGTGTTGATATCGAATCTACGCGGCTCACTCGCCGACGAACGATCGCACGCCACCGTTCGCGCATCGATTAACGCTGCGATAACGAAGATGCGCGAAAGTGCGCGAAGGTGCGCGACGATGCGCGAACACGAGTGGAACGGGGGCGGGTTCAGGCCGGGCGAGCCGGCTGCGCGCTTTCGTTCGGGTCGTTCGGATCACCCGGGCCGTTCAGGTCCCGCAACGCAGCACGCGCTTCGGCGGCCAGCGCGGGCAATCCGCGCGGCGCCTGCACCGGCTGCACGGGGGTAAGCTCGTCGTGAAGTTCAACGAACTTCACTGCGTCGCTGCGGATGCTGGTCGAGACCCTGTCCGATGCCGCGATCTCGCACACCCAGCTCAATGCATCGAGCCGTGTGGCCGGTTTTGCTGCCACTGCCAATCTCGCCGTGCTCAGCACCGCGTCGGCCAGCACATTGATGAACTGGTGCTTCTCTGCGGCATCGAGCGCAATCAGCAAGTGCCGGGCAGCCTCGGCAACGTCGCCCAGTTCGGTGGCCGCCTGCGCCAGCACGATGCGCGCATCCATCGCCGGCAGCAAGTGGCCGTCGTGCTCGGCCATTTCCAGCGCTTGCAGCGCCGGCTCGCGCGCCTCTGCTGGCCGGCCAAGCCGCAACAACACATCGCCGGTCGACATCAGGTTGAGCGCGATCAGGTTGCGATCGCCCGCCTTGCGCAGGACTTCCAGTGCGGCCTGGTAGCGCGTCAGTGCGGTGTCGTTGTCGCCCCGGCGGCGCGACACGACGCCCAGGTTGTGCATGCCGCGGCCGATGTTGGCGGTCGCCTGCATCTCGCGCCAGCCGGCCAGCGCGCTCTGATAACCCGCTTCCGCTGCGGCGTAATTGCCAAGATGATTTTCCGCCAGCGCAAGATTGTTATGCGCCGCCGCCAACAGCGACGGGCGTCCTGCGGCAATCGCCAGCGATAGCGCTCGCAGTTGCAGCGTGCGGCATTCCTCGCGGCGGCCCGATTGCAGCATCGCCAGGCCAAGCACGCGGCATGCAGAGGCGAGCAGCGATGGATCGCCCAGCTGCTCAGCCTGCGCCAGCACACCGGCAGCTTCGCTTTCGGCATCGGCAAGCCGGCCCAGCAGCAGGAAGGTGAATGCCTTGGCGGAGCGCACCTGGACCAGCGTCCTCGATGGTTTGGCCGCCTTGGGCAGGAGTGCGATGGCCTTGTCCAGCGTGGTCAGTGCGTCGGCCGTTCGCGCGCCGAAGCGCTGAAACAGGCCGAGATAGTAAGTCGCAATTCCGGCCTTCTTTCCCGCTGCCTTCTGCCACAACTCGGCCGCCGCGATGCCTTCGGCGATAAAGCTGCGGCACTCGAGGTAGTCGAACCACGCGGGCGCCGCTGCTTCCAGCGCGGCAACATTGCCGTTGCGCGCGCAGGACTGCCACGCCTCGCGCAGGTTGGCGCTTTCGCTGTCGATTTCCGCCACCGCCTTCAATTCTTCCGGGCCTTCCAGCCGCTTGCCGATATCGCGCAACCAGCCCATGCAATAGGCGTCGCGACGATTGCGCACGGTATCGCGCAACGCCGGCGCCTTGCCGCTCTGCTCCCACGCAAACTGCCGCACCACTTCGTGCAAGTGCCAGCGCCCATCGGCGGTTTGCGTGAGTAGTGCCTTGTCGGCCAGCGCCTGCAGGGCGGCCGGCGAGGCCGAAGCGATTTCCCCGGCGGCCTCGCTGGAAAAAGTGCCCACCAGCACCGCCAGACCGGAGAGCGCCTGACGCAATTCATCGGTCAGGCGCTCCCACGAGAAAGCTACTACGGCACCCAGCGAGCGATGGCGCTCGACGCGATTGCGGTGCCGATTGTCGATTGCGGCCGCGCGGGTACCGAGCTCTGTGACCAACTCGCTCACGGGCAAGGTGCCTACCCAGCTTGCTGCCAGCTCCAGCCCGAGCGGCAAGCCTTCCAGCAGATTGCAGATACGCACAACATCATCGGTGTTGGCCGACAGCGAGAAAGCGGCGTGCACCTGGCGGGCGCGCTGCGAAAACAGCCGCACGGCGGCGAAGTTCTGCAGATCGCTTTCCCCACCAGTCTGCGGATACGCGAGGCCGCTGATGTCGTGTATCCACTCCTCCTGCAAACGCAGTGGCTGGCGCGATGTCGTCAGCACCTTGAAGCGGCCGCTGGTGCCGGCAAGCAATCGCGCCACCTGCGCGGCAAGATCGTCATCCAGTCCCGATGCCGAATCGCCCAGCAAGTGCTCCAGGTTATCCAGCACCAGCAAGGCGTTGCGGCGGCGGAAGAAAGCGATCAGCAGATCCAGCGGCGCGGTGGCACCGGCGGGCTGCAGGCCGCAGGCGCGCGCCACGGTTTGGGCGAACAGCGCCGGACTGACAACATCGTCCAGCGCGGCAACAAAGACGCCATCGCCAAAGCGGGTGAGTTCGGCTTCCGCCACGGCCAGTGCCAACCGGGTTTTGCCCACGCCGCCCATGCCGTGCAATGTGAGCAGGCGGCAGCCGGGGTCGTCGAGCGATTGACGCAGTGCCGCCAGATCGGCATCGCGGCCGAAGAAGGAGGTTGCCGGCGCCAGCCGCGCGGGCAACTCCATCGAGCCGGTGTGACGCTCGCGCAGGCGTTCCGCCAGGGCAAGCATGGCTGGCGACGGCGCGGCGCCCTGCGTCACCGCCAGTGCGCGGCGATAGACATCGAATTGCGCGAGCGCACGATCGTTTCCCGAATCTTCCGCCAGCCAGGTCATCAGCAGGCGGTGCATGGCTTCGTCCGCCGGCTGACGCTTGAGCCAGGTATCGGCCACGCTGCGCGCAGCATCGCGCTGCCCTTGTGCGCGCCAGGCCTGCGCGAGCGACACATGTGCATCGTGTGCCAGCTGCCGCAGGCGATTGCGCTCGCCAAACAGCCAGTCGGAAAATTCCGGCGCCTCGGCGGCATCCACGCCATCGAAGAAATCGCCTTCGTAATGCACAACGGCGGACTGCAGGCGGTCGATATCCGGTGCGTCGCAGTCGGCGAGGAACTCATCAACATCCAGCCGATAGTGCGCGTCGGCGGCAATGCCGATGCGATCGCGCTGCACGTCGAGGCAGGCCAGCACCGGTGGCGGCAGCTTGGTCAGCGCGACGCGCAGACTGCCGAGCGAATGGCTGCCATTGCTGCCGCCCCAGAACAGGGCCGCGAGCCTGGCACGTGGCTGGACGGTATTGCCCAGCAACACATAAGCGGCCAGCCACAGCGCTTTCTTCGACACGCACGGCAACTCAACACCATCAAGCAGGAACACCGGTTGGCCGAGCAGCTTGATGTTCAGGACAGGATTCATGCGTGCATTGTTGAAGGGGGGCTCGGACCGGTTCGGCAACGCGGTCTCGAAATGCCAGTCGGCATGGCGAGACACGATGGGCATGGTCATCAGCGGGCACCGGCGGCAAAACCTGGGACACGGTGCGGCGACACTATCCTGAAGCAAACCATGAACAACTGTCATTTTAGTACTGGCTTGGGTTGGCTGCATGTCGGGCCTCGGCAATGTGAAATGGTCAAAAAAGCAATCGTTGAATGATCGAGATGCGCATTCGGGCTTATCCCCGGATGGGCAAATAATGCGTCGTCACCCTTGGCCATTTCCTGTGCTTGTTCCGACAGATTTCTCACGCGCGAAAAGCCAGGAAAAACCTCCACGCGATCAGCCACTTGAATTTGATCTGCGTGGGCTCGTGAGAAATTCCTGAGCGTTTCGTGATGAAAAATGTGCGTGCTAGACTCGAATCACCCATGTCCACGACACATCCCACCGCTTCATCCAATGAAGCGGTCAGCTCCCTTTTCGGCCCGTACCGCTTCGAGATCGCGACACGCTCCCTGTTTCGCGCAAACGAATTCCTGCCGCTGACGCCCAAGGTCGCGGAGACGCTGCTGCTATTGCTGGAGCAAGCCGGTCGCGTGGTCACCAAGGAACAGTTACTGGAGCGCGTCTGGCCCGGCGTGGTGGTGGAAGAAGGCGGTATCGCCAACAATATTTCGGCGCTGCGCAAACTGTTGAACGACGATTTCGGCGAAGACGGTCCGATCGCCACCATCGCACGCCGGGGCTACCGGTTTGCCGTGGAAGTGCATCAAAGCAGTGCATCAGCGCCTGCCGCTGTCACCCCGCAGCAGGAATCACCGGCGATGGCGCCAGCCTCCGCATCCGCGACCGACCGCAATGCCATTCTCATTGCCGACATAGAGAACAAGACAGGCGATGCAGTATTCGACGAAACCATCAAGCAGGCGCTGATGTTGAATCTCGCGCAATCGCCGCGCTTTGACATCCTTACCGACCGCAAGGTGCACTCCTTGCTGCGCATGATGGATCGCGCCGGCCAGCCGGTGATCGGCGACGTCGCGCTGGAGATCTGCCAGCGGACTGGCACGCGCGTGGCCATCACCGGTTCCATCTTCGCCCTGGACGACGATTTCGCCATCGGCCTGTTTGCGCTCGACGGCGAGACCGGCGACATCCTGGTCTCCGAGCAGGCGCGGGCCAAAGGCAGGGGCGAAGTGCTGCATGCGCTGGATCGCGCGGCGCTGGGGCTGCGCGAAAAGCTCGGCGAATCGCTGGCCTCGCTGCGCCGCCATTCGATGAGCTTCGACGAGGTGGCGACCTCGTCGCTCGAAGCGCTCAAGGCCTATACCGTCGGCCGGCGCGAATGGCTGCAGCAAGGCGAGGCCGCCGCCATGCCTCACCTGCTGCGCGCGATCGAGCTTGACCCGCAGTTCGTCTCGACCTATTCGGCGCTATCGCTTTGCTGCAACAACATGGGCGAAAGCGCAAACGCGAACATGTATATGCAGAAGGCATTCGATCTGCGCGATCGCGCCACCGCGCGCGAGCGTGATCGCATCCAGGGCATGTATCACATCACCGTCACCGGCGATGCGCATCGGGGGCTGGACGCGCTGCGCAGCTGGCACAAGAACTATCCCAACGATGCCGCCGCACTGATCAACAGCGGCAACCTGTATTCGGTACTGGGCCAATGGGAAAAGGCATTGGATCACGGCGAACGCGCGATGGCGCTGGAAACCACGGCGGTGGATGCAAGCAACGTAGCCCTCGCCTATCTGGCGCTGGGCCGGCACGCCGAGGCACGCGGCTTACTGGAGAAGACGCTGGCACGCGGATTCGATGCGCTGCCGCTGCATCTGGACGCCTACCTGGAAGCCTTTCTGCGCGGCGACAGCGCGACGATGCAGCGCCATGTCGATGCCATTGTCGGCCGCAGCGGCGAGGAAGACTTCCTCATCGCTGCCGAAGCCGACACGGCTGCGTGGCAGGGCCGCTACGCTCGTGCGCGCGACTTGTCGCGTCGCGCCATCGAGTCGGCCCGGCGCGCCGGCGCCATCGAAATGGCCGCAACCTGGCAGGCGCAGTCGGCGTTGCGCGAAGCCGAAGTCGGCCGCCGCGATTTGGCGCAGGCTGGTGCCCACGCTGCACTCTCGACGATGGAAAGCAGCCTGCAGGTGGTGGCGGTGGCGAGTCTCGCGCTGGCACGCGCGGGCGACACGTCGCGAATCGCAGAGATGACGGCGAAGCTTGATCGCGAACTGCCCAATCACACGCAGATACAACGTTACTGGCTGCCGTGCATACGCGCGGCCGTTGCGTTGCAAGCCGAAGACGCCAGGGGTGCGATCGAGGCCCTAGAACCGGCGATCGCCATGGACCTGGCATTGCCGACACCATTCGAAAGCGGCTTCATGTACCCGCCCTATCTGCGTGGCGAGGCGCTGCTGCTGGCTGGACGGGCGGCCGAGGCGGCAATCGAATTCCGCAAGCTGATCGCGAGACCGGGACTGGTCAAAAATTTTGTGCTGTTCCCGCTTGCGCATCTCGGGGCGGCGAAAGCGCTGGCGGCAAGTGGCGCAACTGATGAGGCGGCCGTCGCGAGAACAACATTCCTTGAATTGTGGAAAGACCGCGACGGCGAGTTTGCGTCGATTGCCTCGGTTGCATAAGTGGCATCGATCATCCGCGACTGTTTGGAAGTAGAACTCTATATCCGGCGCACCTTCGCGACCATTTTTGCCCTACAACCCGCGCCAATGCTTGAGTTTCACCCATGAGCACAAATGTCGAAACGACGGATGTGCTTGTCATCGGCCTGGGCGCCATGGGTGCTGCGACCACATTGCACCTGGCGCGCGCCGGTGTCCGCGTGATTGGCATCGACCAGTTCGCACCGCCGCACGCGATGGGCTCGACGCACGGCGAAACGCGCATCACCCGACAGGCGATCGGCGAAGGCGAACAGTTCGTGCCGCTGGCGCTGCGCTCGCATCAACTTTGGCGCGAGATCGAGGCCGAGACCGGGGCGCAGCTTTTCAACGCCTGTGGCGGCTTGATCATGACGCGAGGCGAACAGATGAGCCGGCTGCATGACCAGCAGGATTTTCTCGGCAATACGATTCGCGCGGCGGAACGCTTCGGCATCGCCCACCAGAAATGGCGCGCCACAGACATCGCTGATCACTATCCGCAATTTGTCCTGCACGGCGATGAGATCGCCTACTTCGAACCCGGTGCCGGTTATGTCGCGCCGGAAGCCTGCGTCAACGCGCAACTGAAACTAGCGACGCGCCACGGCGCGACATTGCGCCTCAATGAAAAGGTCATCGCCATTTCGCATCATCGAGACCACACCGAAGTCACCACCGACCGCGCGCGTTATCACACCGACACCACCATCATCGCTGCCGGCGCATGGACTTCGCAGCTGGTTCCCGCACTTGCGTCCACGCTTACCGTGCGGCGACAGGTGCTGCACTGGTTTCAGCTCGACGGCAGTGTTTCGTACGCGCCGCAGGACATGCCGATCTTCATCACCCAATGGGGCGATGCAGAAGACGCGGTGTTCTATGGCTTTCCGCAAACAGCTAACAACAATGTAATCAAGGTCGCCACCGAGCAGCGACTGGCGGACACCACCGCAGACACTGTTGATCGCAACACGTCGCTCGCCGAGTCGGCCGCGATGCACGCGCGCCATGTTGCTGGACGCCTGCGCGGTGTCACCGCACGAGCGGTGAAATCAGTGGCTTGCCTCTATACCAATGCGCCCAACGCAAATTTCATCATCGACCGCCTGCCCGACGCGCCGAACACGATCGTCATCGCCGCCTGCTCCGGTCATGGTTTCAAGCATTCAGCGGCGATTGGCGAGGCGGTGGCACAGATGATCACGCAGCGCGACAAGCCCGCCGTGCTGCACCCGTTCCCGTGGCCGAAAACCTCACTGCACGCCGATTGATTCAACCCGATTTCGTCCGCCGGCCTTGGCGGCATACAGCGCCTGATCCGCGCGCCGCAGCAGATCATCCAGCACCCGGTCCTCTGCCGCGATCACACCGACACCGATCGACGCAGTGATCCTGATTTCGCTGTTGTTCAACCGCATAGTCGCCGACTCGATTGCCTGTCGCAACCTTTCGGCAGCAGCGGTAGCTTCAGCCGGTGTGTTGACCTCCAGCAACGCAACAAACTCTTCACCCCCCTGACGGCCGACCATATTCGGGCCGCGGCAGTTTTGCTCAAGAATCGCCGCGACATGCTTCAGCGCGATATCGCCGGTGTCATGCCCATAGCGATCGTTGATCGACTTGAAGTGATCAATGTCGATGATGGCAACGGCGAAATTCGAACCTGTGCGCTTGGCGGCATTGAATCGCGCCTCACCGGTGCCGGTAATGGTGCGACGATTGGGCAGACCGGTGAGGTAGTCGGTCGCTGCGGCGAGCTCCCATTGGCGGCGGATCCGTTCGGAACACATCATCAGGAACGCGGTGGTACCGATCACCGGCGGCACCGCAACCAGCAACGGCGTGACGACATTGACCCAGCTCGCTCCATCGACAAATGAAGCGGCAGCGTGCGGATAGGCGATGAAGTAGCCGATCCGCATCAGCATGAACACGCCGATGGCGATGAAGATGGCGGCCAGCACTTGACGACTGACGGAAACGTCCGTGGCTTGTCGATACAGGGTTAGCGCGATCGCGATGCTGATGATCACCCACACGCTGGACGCGACCACGATGCGACCGGCCAGGCTGGGTGACAGCCCAGAGTAAACGTACACGCCGATGGTCGCGACCGCAGCGGGCAGAAACAGCCATCGCACATCCGGCAGCCGGCAGAAGCGCCGAATCGCGCGCCAATACAGCGTTATTCCCACCAAGGCACAGGCATTACCCACCGGCAGAATGAAACCGGCCGGC
>JAEUNB010000040.1 GCA_016790625.1 Betaproteobacteria bacterium
AACCTACGATGGCCAGGTCGCTGTGCGCGATGCCAAGGCACTGGACAAGGAAGCGCGATCGGTACTGGAATCGCTGATTGTCGAAGACAACAAGGACCGCCTCACGCTCTATCGAGAAATGGCACGTTCCAACGGCCGGCCCGACTGGGAAGGATCGTGGCGTACGATCTTTGCCGAACGCTGGATCAGTCGCGCGCCGGCGGGATGGTATTACCGCGAATACAGTGGCCGCTGGGTGAAAAAACCCTGAGGAAACCCTGAGCGCGAAATTCGCCCAACCACAACGGCACCAAACCATGACGCCCGTACTTGTGTTCGATATCGAAACCATTCCCGACGTTGCCGGCCTGCGCAAGCTGATGGAGCTCGACGATGCAATGGGCGACGCTGCCGTCGCCGAACTGGCCTTCCAGCGCCGGCGGCAAGCCACGGGCGGCAGCGATTTCCTGCAGCATCACCTGCATCGCGTCGCTGCGATTTCCTGCGTGCTGCGCACCGATGAAGGTTTGAAAATCTGGTCGATCGGCAAGCCTGACGATGGTGAAGCGACGCTGATCCAGCGCTTCTTCGATGGCATTGAACGTTACACGCCGCAACTGGTGTCGTGGAACGGCGGTGGTTTCGACCTGCCGGTGCTGCATTACCGTGCGCTGGTGCATGGCATCACGGCAGCGCGCTACTGGGACTTGGGCGAGGATGACCGCGACTTCAAGTGGAACAACTACATCAGCCGCTATCACATGCGCCATCTCGATTTGATGGACCTGCTGGCGATGTACCAGCCGCGGGCATCTGCTGCGCTGGACCAGATGGCACAGCTATGCGGCTTCCCCGGCAAACTTGGCATGGATGGTTCCAAAGTGTGGGATGCGTTCCAGGCCGGCGAGATCGGCGCCATCCGCGACTATTGCGAAACCGATGTGCTCAATACCTATCTCGTGTTTATGCGGTTTCAGTTGATGCGCGGGGTGGTCAACAAGGCTGGGTATGACGCCGAGATGCAAGTGGTGCGTGATTTCCTCGCGGCCAATGCGTCGGCGGAGCATTGGAAGAAGTTTGCGGAGGGGTGGAAGTAGGCTGCGTTTCGCACTAGAACGACAACAAACTCGTGTGCAATGGAGTACTCATGAACCCAAAATTCCCACTGGCCGTACTGCTTTCCATCCTGCTTACGTCCTGCGCCACCGCGCAAAGCGGAGCAATGTCCCTGGCACGCAAGGCTGAGCTTCGGGGAGATTTTCACGAATGCCTGCATCATCTCGCCAATGCCGAGTCCTATGGTGATTTCGCCGAGACAAAAAACGCGCAGATCGCGTTTCAACGAGGAATGTGCCTAGAGGGCTTGGGTCGCAAGTCGGAAGCCTTGGCCATGTACCGCCACGTTGTCGCCCGATATGGCGATTCAAGTTGGGCTGCTCAGGCTAAGGGCCGGCTTGAGTCGCATGCACGACCGAACTAATTTGTCGGGTGCGGTTTCATTCAAGTCATTTTCAGCACAAACTATCGTAGAACGCCATTCCGCGCACCTCTGCAGCCATTTTTGGCTAGTAAGCCGCACCAGTGCTAGAGTTTTTTGTCTGAGCCCGGCGGCCTCCGGTACGGGCTGCTGCCTTCCAGTTCGTTGACGTATTGGTCAATGCCGCCTGATTCCCGTTCAAGAAAATCCTCCACCGCTCGCGCGAACTGCGGGTGCTTCAGCCAATGTGCCGAGTGGCATTTCACCGGTAGAAATCCGCGAGCAAGTTTGTGTTCGCCTTGCGCGCCGCCTTCGAACACCTGAATGCCGCGCTCGATGCAGAATTCCAGTGCCTGGTAGTAGCAGGTTTCGAAATGCAGGCTGGCATGGAATTCGGTCTTGCCCCAGTAGCGGCCGTACAACGTGTGTGTGTCGAACAGATTGAGCGCGCTGGCGATGGGTATGCCGTTGTGCTCCGCGATCACCAATAGGACATTCTCCGCCATGCGTTCGCCGATAAGACCGAAGAATTCGCGACTGAGATACGGCGTTGACAGGTGTTCGCGGTAGGTGCGCCGATAGCAACTGGCGAAAAAATCCCAATCATCGTCGCGGATATCCTCACCGCTCACGCGCCGGAAGGTAATGCCGGCTTCGGCCACGCGACGGCGTTCTTGCTTTAATTTCTTGCGCTTGTCGTGGCTGAGTGTGGCGAGGAAATCGGTGAAATCGTGATAACCCGCATTGTGCCAATGGAACTGCACCGCGGTACGCGCCATCATGCCTGCATCCAATAGCATCTTGTGTTCGTCCGGCTCGGCAAACAGCACATGCAATGAAGAAACATCGCTGTCGCGGGCGAGATTCAATAGCCCATCAATGAGCAGGCGGCGGTCTGTTGCCGTACGCGCCAGCAGGCGTCCCCCGCCGCAAGGTGTGAACGGCACGGCCGCCAGCAGCTTGGGGTAGTAATCGAGCCCATGGCGCTGGTAGGCCTCGGCCCATGCCCAGTCGAACACATACTCGCCGTAGCTGTGGCCTTTTACGTACAGCGGTACCGCGCCGCATAGCGTTTGCTTGCCGTTACCGCTGTCGGTCGGACGCCACAGGGTGAGAAATTGCGGCAGCCAGCCGGTTGTTGCAGTGGTGCAGCCGGCATCGATCATCGATTGCAGGAAGGCGTGCCGCAAAGTCGGATTGCCATTGGCCAGGGCATCCCATTCTGCGGCGGGAACAGTTTCGAGGTTGTCGAGGACTTTGAGTTCGACTTCGTGCATTGTGGTAATTGTGCGGCGCGGGCTTGATGAAGGCAGACCTTATAATGAGAGCATATTCCAGCCATCGTTCACTCTCACGACATGAAAATCGCCATCGCCCAATTAAACCCGGTACTGGGCGATCTCGCCGGCAACGTGGAGCGCATCCTGCAGTACGCGGAAAACGCCAAAACGGCGGGCACGACATTGATGGTGGCGCCGGAATTGGCCCTTTGCGGTTACCCGCCGGAGGATTTGCTGTTCCGCCGCGATTTTCGACTGGCGTGTGCAGCAGCGCTGATCGATCTCGCCGCGCGATGTGAAGGCATCAGCCTGATTGTGGGTCACCCGCAGGTGAAGGCCGGCAAGCTGTACAACGCCGCCTCGCTGATCGAGGATGGCAAAGTCGCTGGTACCTATCTCAAACAGCGGTTGCCCAACTATCAGGTATTTGACGAGAAGCGCTATTTCGATACTGGCGACCAGAGCTTCGTATTCGAGCATCAGGGTACAAAGATCGGCGTGTTGATTTGCGAAGATGTCTGGTTTGCCGAGCCAGTGGCGGCGGCCAAGGCGGCGGGTGCCGAACTGATCGTGGTACCGAATGCCTCGCCGTACGATATGGACAAGCTGGAGACACGTTACGACGTGGTGCGCGCCCGTGTGCGCGAGTCCGGCGTCCCTATCCTCTACGCGCATTGGACCGGCGGTCAGGATGAGCTGCTGTTCGATGGCGCGTCGTTCGGTATCAATGCCGATGGCGCGGTCGGCTATCAGGAGCGCGAATTCGAGGAAGTGCTGGGCGTGGTCGATTTTGAGGATGGTGCCATTCGCGGCTTGATCCACCCGCTGCCGACGATAGAAGCGAGTGCATATCGCGCGCTGGTTGTGGCGCTGCGAGATTACGTCAACAAGAACGGCTTTCCCGGTGTTCTGCTGGGCCTTTCCGGCGGCGTGGATTCGGCGCTGACGCTGGCAATCGCGGTCGATGCATTGGGCCGCGAGCGGGTGCACGCGGTGATGATGCCCTCCGAATTTACGGCGCAGATTTCGCTCGATGATTCGCGCGAGATGATGCAGATCCAGGGTATCAAGTACTCGGAAATTGCGGTGACGCCGATGTTCGAGGCGTTCAAGGCGTCGCTGGCGCATGAATTTGAAGGTCGCAAGCCCGACACCACCGAAGAAAACATCCAGGCGCGGGTACGCGGCACATTGCTGATGGCGCTGTCCAATAAATTCGGCGCGATGGTGGTGACGACCGGCAACAAAAGCGAAATGGCGGTCGGCTACTCCACACTTTATGGCGATATGGCCGGGGGCTACGCGATACTCAAGGATGTATCCAAGACGCTGGTGTATCGCCTGTGCCACTACCGTAACAGCGTATCGCGGGTGATTCCCGAGCGCGTGATCACCCGGCCACCGAGTGCTGAGCTGCGCCCAGACCAGAAAGACCAGGATTCGCTCCCTCCATACGACACGCTGGACCAAATCGTCGAATTGTTCATGGAGCAGGATCGTTCGCCTTCGGAAATCATCGCCGTGGGTTTCCTTGAGGCGGATGTGACCCGCGTGACACGTTTGCTCAGAATCAACGAATACAAGCGCCGGCAGTCGCCGATCGGTGCCAAAATCACCCGGCGCGGGTTTGGCAAAGACTGGCGTTATCCCATAACATCCAAGTACGTCGCCAAATAGGCACTGCGGTCAACCGGGGAAAGTCATGAAAAAAATCGAGGCCATCATCAAGCCGTTCAAGCTCGACGAAGTCCGCGAGGTGTTGTCCGAGTTGGGCTGTACCGGCCTTACCGTGACCGAGGTCAAGGGTTTTGGCCGGCAGAAGGGGCATACCGAGCTGTATCGTGGCGCCGAGTACACGGTCGATTTCCTGCCCAAGGTCAAGGTCGAGGTGGTGCTGGCCGACAGCATGGTCGACAAGGCGCTGGATGCCATCGTCAAGGCGGCTCGCACCGGCAAGATCGGCGACGGCAAGATATTCGTCACGGATGTATCGCAGGTGGTTCGTATCCGCACCGGAGAAACCAACGAAGACGCGGTTTGATCGGTTCGGGCCATTTGGGCCGAGTTGGGCATTGGGTCTTTCGATGTGATAACTTAGGCATTGAAAGCATCCGTGGAGGCGGGGCCAGAATGAACAGGTTGATCTAGGGGGCAAAATGCTATTGGCTTTGTTTTATGTGTTTTCGATTGCATGCATCATTCTTTACTACACCGGCCATCTCAAGCGCTGGAATGCAGAATGGATTCTGATTGTGTTGGCGGTGGCAGTTTTCCCGGCGGTTTTATATCTCTGACGCAACCAATCCATGACACGATAAAAAGCCCGCAGGCGCTGTAAACGCTGCGGGCTTTTTCTTTGGAGCGGGTCAGGGTGTTGCGACGCAGGCCGCGTAAGCCTGCTGCAATTCCGCCGCGTAACGCTCTCGCTGGACAAATGCCGGTACCTGCATCGGGCGCAATGCCTGGCTCTGGTAGTGCCAGCACCAGTAGTAGTCTGGCCATTCCGCAGCGGCAGGCGATTTCGCCGGCGATTGATTCTTCAGGATTGATTCCAGTGATTCACGCTTCAAGCGTGTCACCAGTCCGTCTTCGGCCAGCGCGGCAAATGAGGCGAATTCGCGCTCGGTTTGCAGAATCAATTTTGGCGACAAGGGCTGCGCCTGGAAAGGCGGCAGGATAAAGCCGCCCTGCGCGTTCAAGGCAAACGGGATTTTTCCGTACCACTCCGGCGCGAACACAATTCCGTACTGGCCTGCGGGGACCCTTGCTGCTGCGGGACCTAACGCGGCGTGCAGAGCAGCGGCCTGGGCACCGGCTTCCCGCCAGGAGGCGATCGCGGCAAGCCCGAGCAATGATGTGGTGGCGAGCAGGAGCACGCTGGCGACAA
>JAEUNB010000075.1 GCA_016790625.1 Betaproteobacteria bacterium
GGCAGCCTTAATCTCGGGTGCGCTTGATCTTGCCGAAATTCTGTTGCGCGGTTTGCAGCGCGAAAAAATTCCGACGGCCGGCCGGCATGCAAATCTTAAGAAACAGGCCGAGAATTTGCGTAGGCTGGTCCCTATACGGTTGTCTGATGTTTATTCAAATCAGTGTGATAAGTGGTTCCAGCAGTGGCGCCAAGATCGTTCGCTGGACTCGCTTCGACGCGTTGCAAGCTACAACGAACTATTTGGCCAAATCTCGAAAGACCGCTTCAAGTATCTAAATTTCAAAGCGATCCTCGTGTTTGTTACTACGCGTGATGCCGAGAAGGCCCTTGCAATTCTGCTGAGCATTAAAAATGCTGACGCAATAGCGCCGCATGTTAGGTATTCCATCGCATTTCTGCAGGCGTTCAAAGGACAGATGGCCCTTGCCGAACGCTCATACACAACGGCATTTGGCCTAGATAGGGGGGGCGAAGTTGCTTTTGAAGTAGAAGAGTTTATTGCCTGGATAGCGGCTGATCATCCCGATAAGCCGCAACTCCATTACTGCCTAGGATTGATAAATTTGAGAGGCAAGAAAGACGCACAACTAGCGGCGCGAGACTTTAAGCGTTTTTTGGCGTTGGCACCAGAAGAGCAATTTGGGCAGCAAATACGGACAGCGAAAAATCACGTTGCGGGCTTCGCTAGTGGTGCAGATGCGGCAAACGAGGACATCGAAAATTTGAATGTTATCCCGCTGCGCGCAAATAGTTCTTCAACATCACGGTAACAGTAAAATCAAAGGCGCTAAGAGTAAAGGGATAAGGCTCGATTTTGTCAGCCTGACGCCGCGAAACTCTAGCACCCAAGCGCCTTCCCAGCCACTTCTGCCCCAAAACCCGCGCCAATACTAGACTTTCACGGAATCCACGCAGCACATGAATAAACGCATCGACCTGGATTCCATCGCTTTCGACCCGGCACAGTGGTTGCCGCCGGAGATCGGCGAGATCACCAATCATCAAACCGATCTGCCGCGCATCGCGCGCGACCCGAAGCTTACGGCGCTGATCGAAGCGCAACTGCCGCAGATACCGACGATGCACGATCTCTACCGCCACGATGCGCGCGAGATCGATTTCCTGCCGCCGAACAGCGTGCACTTGGTGGTCACGTCACCGCCGTATTGGACACTGAAGGATTACAACCCCGGCGATGGACAGATGGGCTATATCGCCGACTACGAAACTTTTCTCGCCGAGCTGGATCGCGTGTGGCAGGCCTGCTATTACGCGCTGGTGCCGGGCGGTCGCGTGGTGTGCGTGGTGGGCGATGTGTGTTTGTCACGGCGCAAGAATGCGGGCGAACATGTGGTGGTGCCGCTGCATGCATCAATTCAGGAGCATTGCCGCGCCATCGGCTTCAACAATCTGGCGCCCATCATCTGGCACAAGATCGCCAATGCCGTCTATGAAGCAACCGGCAATGGCGGCGGTTTTCTCGGCAAGCCGTACGAGCCAAACAGCGTCATCAAGAACGACATCGAATTCATCCTGATGCAGAGAAAGCCCGGCGGCTATCGCAGCCCGACCGTGGCGACGCGAATTCTCAGCGTCATCTCGGCCGAGAATCATTCGACCTGGTTCCAGCAGATCTGGACCGGTGTCACCGGCGCTTCGACGAAGAAGCATCCCGCGCCGTATCCGCTGGAATTGGCGGAGCGGTTGATTCGCATGTTCAGCTTCGTTGGCGATACCGTGCTCGATCCCTTCATGGGCACGGCGACCACCAATCTCGCTGCGGCGAAGTGGGGCCGCAACAGCATTGGCGTGGAAGTCGATCCGCAGTATTTTGAGATGAGCGCCAAGCGCATGGAAAACGACCTGCCCAAGCTGTTTTCCGGGCGCACCGTCCGGCTGCACAGCGACAGGGATTGACGTGCTGGACGCTGAGAAGGAGCTCGCCAAGGCAGTCCAGCATTTCTGGCGCACGCGAGGGCGGCAGCACAAACGCCAGGGTACGCTCACCGGAAAGAAGGACGCGGGCAACCGTTCAGCTGTCACCGGCGGCAAGCATGCCGACGGCTTCGTCAACTTGATCGCGGCCATTGTCAAGGATGGAGGCCTGAAGAACGCCATCATCAAGACCGCTGAAAAGAAAGAGCGCACGCTGCCCGGATACTTCCGCCCCACCAAGGAATGGGATTTGGTGGTCGTTGCCGAAGGGCAACTGGTGGCTGCGGTGGAAGTGAAATCGCAAGTTGGGAGCTTTGGCAACAACTTCAACAATCGGGTGGAAGAAGCGCTGGGTAATGCGACCGATTTTTGGGCCGCCTACGCCAAAGGTTTCTACAAACCTTCACAACGCCCCTGGTTGGGCTATCTCTTCATGCTCGAAGAGGATGCGAAATCGACGCGGCCAACCAAAGAAGTCGCGCTTGCTCCCTTCGAAGTGGACAGCGCATTTCAGCGTCGCAGCTACGCGCAACGCTACGAGCTGGTGTGCGAACGCCTCGTGCGCGAGCGCCTCTACGACGCGGCCTGTTTTTTCACATCGAATGCGCTGCGCGGTGCCAAGGGTGAATTTTCCCAGCCGAACACCGAGCTCGGTATTCGCAATTTCGTCATCTCGCTGCACGCGCGGGCGGCGGCGTTTGCGAAGACGAAGTAGATAACGAGGCAGGAACTCGTTTCTTCGCTACTGAAAGGGACAAAAAATGGCCGCCAAAATCATTCGCTCCAAAGATGCCGAGCATGAATTCAGGGTCGATGAATGCGACTTTGAATTCAAGTGCCCGCTGCAGTGGGACGCACTCGTGGTCACCGCAGACAACGACATTCGTTTTTGTCATGAATGCCAGAAGCATGTGTTTCGTTGCCGCTCGCGTGATGAATTCGAAGCGCATCGCTCGCTGGGACATTGCGTTGCGGCGCCCTATCGAGAATCGCCAACGAAAAACTACCTCGGCATGCTCCCTATGATTCAACCCCGTCCGGATTCGATAAAGCTCGAGTGGGATTAGGGAATAAATAAGGTCAGACACTCCTTTTCGTATGAGCCCTGATCTTGCGACCACGTTGGAGCGGTCTGATTTGCTGCAAGCCGCCGTTGATGCTTTGGATGAAGCCTCGCCGATAGGCGACCCAAGGCGAGTACAGCTGGTCGGCGCGAGTTGTCTTGTCGCACGTGAGCATGCGCTTAGCTTGCGTTTACTAATGACAGTTGGCGCGGGTACTTCAGCAATTTCGCTGCTGCGACTTCAGTATGAGTCGATTACCCGTGCCATGTGGCTGACTTGGGCTGCCGATGATGCCTGGCTGGAAAAACTTGACGCAGCTCCGTCGGTTGACGCTGAGCGTGCTGCAGGCAAATTGCCATTGCAAAGCGCGATGCTTGAGCAATTGGGGGATAAGGCGCCAAAGCCTGCGTATGACATGCTTGTCAGTTTTCGAGATGCACAGATGAAGACACTCAATTCCTTCGTACATGGTGGCCTGCACCCTCTGGCTGGAGTTCGAGATGGCTATCCCGAGCCTTTATTGATCAATGTGGTTCAATGTTCGAACGCGCTTTCAACGATGGGCGCAATGCTCGCGGCTATATGGACAAATGACCCGCCCACAATTCGGGCCGCCCAAGACATTCAGCTGGAGTTTCGCGACTGCCTTCCAGCGCTCATGAAAGATTAGGGTTGAGTCAAACTCGTAATCAAGCGGGCCGCCTATACTGGTGCGCTGAAACCCCAGCATCCGTGAGCTTCCCCAGCCATTTATGGGCAGTAATATACTTGCCTCATCAAGCCGGGGGCGCGTATGATTGACGACTCCATTACAAGAGTT
>JAEUNB010000100.1 GCA_016790625.1 Betaproteobacteria bacterium
TTAGCTTCTCGCTCAGGGTGTCAACTTGGCCTTTCAATCCGGTCAGATAAGCAATTTCTTCTTTTTTTAGTCCGGATTTATTTTTGATGAGGGCATCAAATTGCTGAACAGTTTCTGCGCTGAAGTACTTTCCGAGTCGAGTAAAGATTCCTTGGAGAATATTCAGATGCTCGATTGATTTCGCGTCGTACTCTTCGCTTACAGCAAGAATTGTGTCCTTGTTATTTTCGGTTGGCGAGGTGCAGTACGGACAAGCAGTTGAGATATTTAAGTATTCGTTACCGTCAATCTGCCACTTTATCCACTTCACATTCATGTCACTCTTGATGAATTGAGAGTACCGAGTCAGTTTTTCGGGGACATGTTCCAATTTGTTTCCGCTACCTATGCCTTTTCCGATTCGCCCTGCCTTTGAGTATCCGGTCTGAGATTTGCCAAAGCTTTCACTCAGATCGTTCAAATCGCGCAAAACTTGGTCTATGTTTTGATTCTTATTGAAGGCGTCCTTGATATCCGAAACAAGCGATTCGATCTCCGCCATTTTCTTGTCGTATTCACTATTCCGAATAAAAATATCGAAGCTGTTCTTTACGACTTCATCTTGTTTGAAGACAAATTGACTGACGTATTCCTCATTGAAGACCGCGATCGATTTAAGGGCATCGGCGCCCTCTATGCTGGGTGTGACGGCGCTTTCTAGTGCGCCAGCTCTGTGTTTGAAGGGCCTCAGGGTAGAAAGCTTTTGCTTGTCTGAAACTGCAAATTCAATGGCCTTCGCTACGGTGCTTTTCCCCGTGCCATTCGGGCCGTATTTGATGTTCAGCTTGCCAACATCTAGAGAAAGAGTGGCGTCGTCGATGTTGTTGCAATGCTTTATCGTTAGGTCCATTGCGAACTTTCGCTCAGAGAGAAGTGTTGTAACAAAGGCCACTAATTTGATCAGCAATGATCCGCATGAAAATCGGATCGCGCGCGAGATCGAGTTCTTTTTTCTAAATTCAGATTAGTTACCGCAAAAATCAAAGTCAACGAGTTGCTTCATTTCCCACCTGAACAGGTAGGTTTTAATCTCGCGTTAATCCGACACTGATTTACTTGGAAGGCGGACGGATTGGGTCCCAGCCCGGCGCAACCCTTGTGGTTGTTCGCTGGAACGACCGCTTCAATTGTGATTAGCAAACTCAAGCACTGTCGCGCCTCTCAGGCCGAAAATGCCCGAAAACCCGCACCAATGCTGGAGTTTCATATTCACATGCGAGCACTGGCAAATCCACCAACCGCCGCCATATCGCTTTCAACCCGCGACCGTTTTCTACGCATCACGGTCAAAGCATCGCCACCCACTTCCCATTTCACTTCTCACCCCCCAATGAAATCCCTAGGCAAAAAACCTTCCGGCCTGCGCCTGGAGCGCATCAAGGCTTCGCCGCTCTGGACTGGCGAGCGTTTCGCTAATTTGCATCCGGCCATTCCGGGTCTGCGCGATCCCGCCGTGCCGATGCCGTCGCTGACTGACTTTCTCTGTGGGGGCGAGCGCCGAGTGCCGCGTGGGCCGCTGCCTGCCATCAATCCGCTCGCGCGCTGGGGCGCGCGGCCGGGCAGCGGGTTGCGCGCGACATGGCTGGGCCATTCGACGGTGCTGATCGAGATCGATGGCGTGCGCGTGCTGACCGATCCGGTGTGGGGGCCGCGCGCGTCGCCTTCGCGCCTCATGGGGCCGAAGCGTTTTCAGCCGGTGCCGGTGTCGCTGGCGGAGCTGCCGCCCATCGATCTCGTCATCGTCTCGCACGATCACTACGACCATCTCGATTACCCAACCATTCTTGAGCTGGCGAAAATGGAGGTGCCGTTCGTCACCTCGCTCGGCGTTGGCGCGCATCTGGAGGCCTGGGGCATCGCACCCGAGCGCATCACCGAGCTCGATTGGTGGCAATCGCACACGTTGCCGAAGAGCGGCCTCGTCGTAACGGCGGCACCCTCGCAGCATTTTTCCGGGCGCGGGCTGAAGGACCGCAACGCGACCTTGTGGTCATCCTTCGTCGTGCGCTCGGACAAGCATCGCGTGTTCTTCAGCGGCGATACCGGCCTTACGACGGAATATGAATTGATCCGCGAACGGCTCGGCCCGTTCGATCTGGTGATGCTGGAAGTGGGCGCGTTCCATCCCGCGTGGGGCGATATTCACCTGGGGCCGGAGAACGCGATGAAAGCGCTCTCGCTGCTCGGCGGCGGCGCATTCCTGCCGGTGCACTGGGGCACCTTCAGCCTCGCCATGCACGCATGGGACCAGCCCGCGGAAGTCATCCTCTCGCTGGCGGAGAAAGGCAACGTGCCGCTGCTGATGCCCCGGCTGGGTGAGGCGGTCGAGCCGGCGCGGGTGGAGAGAGTTGATCCCTGGTGGCGCGCGGTGGATGTGGAGGTGACTGATATGCGAAAGCTGAAACGCGATGCACCGGTGGCGACCAAGTTGCCGAAGGATATGCCTTGGCCGATTGATTAGGCTGCTTGGCGAAGCTGCTGGTGTTTCTGTTATTCATGACACCGTTTCCCCTCTCTCTCGGTCTCTCTCCCGTGAACGGGAGAGAGATGCAAAGCTCTATTCGCCACGACTAGTGACGCAGACCCATTTCTCTCCTCTCCCATAAACGGCAGGGAGATGAAACATCGGTCGCAACTGACGGCACCGCAAGATTGATTTCCCCTCTCCCGTTTACGGCAGATAGAAGAAAATCGTCGGCCATAGCAGGCAGCGACGCAGGTTGTTGATTTCTCCCCTCTCCCGTTTACGGGAGAGGGAGGGCCGACAGGCTGGGAGAGGGGAGCGGCGCCATGATCCAGCAGATCGCACCCAGCTATTTCCACCCCAAAACACCGCGCCAAATGCGTCCCACGATCGCGCTGTAATCCCATGCCTACACTCTGAAACAGGATTCTTGCATCACGCAAATTGATGCCAGATACTTGGCAAAAATGGCTCCAGCGTTTCTCCACATGAGAGCCAGCAGTCGATGGCGCGCGATTCAGTTGGCAAATCACAAATCGTATTGAGCGAGAGCTGAAAAAGGCGAATCCTTTTTCTGCGGGGAGAGTTGTGCATGAAGTGGAACGACACAGGCGCGGAACCGGAACATCGCAAAGCAGGAAGTCGCTGGCGCATGCTGTCCACGATGGTGTGCATGCTGCTGCTCCTGCCGCTGGCTTCACCGGCCGATGCGCTCACGTTGGTGGGCGCTGTCTCGCGCAAGGTGCATGGCGCGGCGGGCCCAGTGGATTTGCGTATCGACACCACGCAGGCAATCGGTGGAAATGTCACGATCGACCCGCGCGCAATTGGTGGCGGGCATCGCATCGTGTTTCAGTTCGATGCGCCGGTCACGCATCCGGGCGTGGTGGTGGCGCGCGATGAGCAGAATCTTGTGTTGGGTGGTGTTTCTGCTGCGGTTCAGGGGCAGGAGGTGACGGTCACTCTTGCGCAGCTGCCGGACCGCAAGCGCGTTCATGTCGAGCTTCTTGGCGTATCGGGAACCGGCCTCAATGTCTCTGCCGCCGTGGGCTTTGTTGTCGGAGACGTCGATAGTTCCAGAGCAGTGGCGGACAGCGACCTGACCGCTGCGCGCACACGCGCCGGCCGGGGCGATGAGCCAGTCCTGGCGTTCGATCTGAACACCACAGGCGTCGTCACTGCGGCCGATATTGCCGCCGTGAAGGTGCGCAGGGGCGGCGCACTCGCTTCGGCTGTGCCGCCAACCCCGCCATCTTTTTCAACGATTGTCCTTGATCCCCTGGTGCCCGCTGGTATTGCCGGACAGGTAAGCCGAGTAATGACGCCGCTGGGTGCTGGAACCCCGGGTGCCAGCCTTGCGATCAATGCGGCGAGCGGAACCAACTCCATTGCCGTTGCGGTCGATGCCGGCGGAAACATGTGGCTTGGCACAGTAGAGGTCGGACCAAACACGCAACTGGGCGCGGAGTCCACCGCGCTACTGCTGGCACGTTTGGCGCTCGGACCTCTGGAGCCGGGGCAAACGGCTGCGCAGGTAAATCTGGCCATTCGCAATGCCATGGACTTCGCGCTGTTGCGGCAGGCGGTAAGCGATGCGCTGTCGTTGGGCATTGTTCCCGCAAGCCACGACCCGGTGCGCGAACACGTACAAAGTGTCGCCGCGCAGGCCGCTGCAAGCCTTGGCGCAGCGTCCTCCATGGCCGCAGCACAGGATGCCACGTCGAAAAGAACAGGTGCAGAGGCGTCAATTAGTGCAAGCAGTACAGATGATCGCCCGTGCACGGGAAGCCTTCTCGATTTTCAGTTCGTGAACCTGCCAGTACCCTGCGCACTGATTCCGAGAAGCGGCAGCAGCTACAACCGCGTGCGGCTGATTGGCGGCGGCCAGATTAAAAACTACATGCCCATCTACTGGGTAGCCCAGGCGCTCGATGCTTCGGGAACACCGTATCCGGTACCGATGGCGGGTGTTGACACAGAGCTGCCGCCAGCGTCGCAGTTTTCCAAGCCGGAGGTGGGCTTGCCGGTGCCGCTCGGTCACGGCTTTCGGCTTGTGCTTAAGCAAACCAATGACACGCGGGTCAAGAATCTGGGCAGCCTGATTGAAGGCGTCATCAACATGCTTGTTGACCAACTGGCCCCCAGCAATATTCGCGCTGAGCGCTGCCTGGCATCCATCGCGACAAAGATATTCACCGCCGAACAACTTGAGACGCTGGTGCTGGTTGACAATCCTGAGGCCCTTTGGAGGCATGTTGAGAATGTGGGGTTGACCGGAATTGCGCAGGCCGTGGTCGATTGCTATGCCAAGCAGGAGTTCAAATTCGAGCTTGATCTTGTCCTGGATTTGCTTGGGACGTTTGGCAAGAGCTGGTCAACGCTACTGGTCGGGGCAAGTAAGCTCTATGACGGTTATACGCTGTACGAGAAAGCCAAGCACACGTTTGGATTCCTGAATGGCCGCGCTGAAGCCACGGTGTGCCGGTCAAAAACATTTTTCGGTGCTGAGTTCACCGTCGAGTGTCCCGTCGAATTCGCGTTCGACGGTGGACCGGTTGTCCTCGCCGAAGGCGCAGGTGTTGCGGTCGGCCCTGCCGGCAGGGCGATCACCATCAAGGCATTCGACGAATCGGGAAACCCGACTGCGGTGCCGGAAAACCTCGTTATCACACCTCAGGACACCACCGCACTGGAGTGGCGCTATGGCTCCGAAGTCGCCGCATTGCCGAATCCGGCTCCAGTCGGCAGCAGCGTATTTCCGATTCATACCGGCATGAAATTTTCATATCCCCTTACGGACGCGACCGCCACGTTGCCGGTTCACGTGGTCCGGCCGGTTATTTCCCCTGCAAACACCGTTGTTTATCAGGACGAATACGCGACCTTGAGCCTGGTCGATCATTTGAACCGGCCAGTCTCCGTGTCGGGAAGTGGCATCCAATGGGTGGTCTCGAACGAGGGTATCGCGGACATCAACGGGCTTTATTCGGTCTTTGGGCAATCTGCCGTGCAGGTGCGCGGTGTCTCGCCGGGAACGACAACGGTTGCCTTGTACAACTCGACCAGCGGACTTACCTCAGGAGCGACGGCGGCTATGCCCGCAACCATTGAGGTGAAACCACCGCGGGGACACTGGCAGATTTCCTACACCGTCAGCGAATGTGGCTTCGTCGAGCCAGTCGAGTCGAACGAGTCCTGGTACTTCGGCGACCCCTGCGGGATTGGCACACCGGTCGACGGCGGGAACTTCCCCCGGCATGTGTTTTTCGACGACGAGACAAATGATGTCGTCTTTCAAAGCTATGTTGGCAACGCCAGAGACGTGCGGACCGTCATGCCACTCGCGTTCCGCTCCACACAGAACACATTCACGTGGTCCACGGGTGCCGGGGTCTCGCTCGACTACATGATTCCGTGGTCCACGGAGGTTGGCGTGGCAACCGTGAGCGGAACGCGAAGTTTTGTTTTCAATGTCACGTCTCGAACCGCGACGACCATGCAAGGGACTTTCCGGATCGACGGCGTTGGTGCGCGCTGGCTGACCAGAGGTGTTGAGCCGAGCGGGCATTCCGGGCCAACGTACTCGATCGGAAACTGGACCGGTACCTATATACGTGGCCCACGCCCGCAAACAAAACTCTTCGGCGACTACTTTTGTTTCTTCAACAACAGCAGCATGCCGCAAATGGCATTCCCGACCGGGCCCGGCAATCCGCGTCTGATGCCGGGATGGGTTAACTACGAAGGATTGGTGCCGACGGGCTGCATTTACGGTTAGTTCAGGCGCGGCCCTCTCTCTCGGTCTCTCTCCCGTGAACGGGAGAGAGATGCAAA